>JALYZI010000276.1 GCA_030948915.1 Acidobacteriota bacterium | reverse complement strand
CTGAAAGCCGGTGCTCCGTTTCTGCTCTATCTTTACTATCGATTTGACAACCGCCCGGCATGGTTCCGCATGCTCTGGCGCATCAGTGAGGCGGTGCGAGTCGTCGTCTCGCGACTACCCAAGCCTTTGCGATACGCCGCGACTCAGGCCTTGGCGCTCGCGCTGTACTGGCCGTTGTCGAGGACAGCAAGGTTGCTCGAGCGCATGGGTCTCGACGTGGATGCGTTTCCTTTGTCCGCTTACCGGCATCGTTCGCTGTATGTCCTTCGGAACGATGCGCTGGATCGCTTTGGCACCCGCGTCGAGCATCGGTACACGCGCAAAGAAATCGAGATGATGATGCGGAGCGCTGGTTTTGGGGACATTGTATTCAGCAATCACCCGCCGTATTGGTGTGCGGTCGGTATCAGGCAATAAGGAGCGACGTCAAATGTGCGGCATTACAGGCTTCATCGATCGACGCGCTGCGAGATCGCGCGATGCATTCACGAGTGATCTCAATGCGATGTGCGCCGCGATTCGACATCGCGGGCCGGACGATTCGGGAACGTTGATTGACGTCGATTCCGGAGTGGGTCTCGGCTTCATGAGACTCTCGATCGTGGACCTCTCAGCGGCCGGACACCAGCCAATGGATTCGGCGACCGGCCGTTACACAATCATTTTCAACGGCGAGGTTTATAACTTCGAGAGGCTGCGGGCCGCGCTCGACCGCGAACAACCCGGCCTGCGTTACCGAGGACACTCGGATACCGAGATGATCCTGGCATGCATCGAGACGTGGGGCCTGCATCGGGCGCTCCAGGAATTCATCGGAATGTTCGCGTTCGCATTGTGGGACCGCCAGAACCGGACCGTGTCGCTGGTCCGCGATCGTGTCGGCGTGAAACCGTTGTACTACGGCTGGAGCGGCGATGTTCTCCTGTTTGGGTCCGAGCTCAAAGCTGTTCGTGAGCACGCGCATTTCAGCGGCGAGATCGATCGCGAAGCGCTCGCGCTCATGATTCAGCACGCCTACGTTCCTTCGCCGCGCACGATCTACAGGGAATTTCGAAAGGTCGTCCCCGGCTCGATTCTCGAGATTCCGATCGACGACGTCCGGTCCCCGAAATCGATTCCGTACTGGACTGCGCGCGCGACTGCCGCCCACGGGCAGCAGAATCTCATCACCGATGTCCCGCGTGCGCTCCGTGAGCTGGAAGAGCTGCTGCGCGACGCCGTCGCTCTCCGCATGATCGCCGACGTTCCCCTCGGCGTATTTCTGTCGGGCGGAATCGACTCGTCGCTGGTCACCGCTCTCATGCAGGCACAAAGCACGCGACCGACGAAAACGTTCACGATCGGCTTTCACGAGGACGCGTACGACGAAGCAAAGCACGCCGCCGCCGTTGCCCGGCACCTCGGCACCGATCACACGCAGATCTATGTCACGGCTGAGGAAGCCCAGAAAGTCATCCCGACGCTTCCGCGAATGTTCGACGAACCCTTCGGCGATTCGTCGGCGATTCCAACACATCTCGTGTCGAAGCTTGCGCGAAGAGAAGTCACGGTCGCTCTGTCGGGTGATGGCGGGGACGAGCTCTTCGGCGGTTACAACCGGCATCGCTGGACGGAGCCGGTCTGGAACGCCTCGCGGATGCTTCCGCGTCCGATGCGAAACGCGGCCGCAGCTCTGTTTCAATCGATGGCATCACCGCAATCGCCTGGCGGCCGCCTCGCGCAGCGCATGTTGCCGGAGAGCGTGCGCCCCCGGCTTCTCGGCGACAAACTGGCCAAGATGTCGAAGCTGGCTTCGGCCCGATCGCCGATCGATGCTTATCGTCTGCTCGTCTCACAGTCCATCGAGAGTGAATCGCTGGTGAAGGGCGCGTCAGCGGCCGCGCTGATTGAGGACGACGGCGTTGCAGACGAGGCGGGAGGTTTTGCGCATCGCATGATGCTCCTCGATCTGATCACGTATCTGCCTGATGACATTCTTGCCAAGGTCGACCGCGCAAGCATGGCCGTCAGCCTTGAAGCACGGGAACCGCTGCTCGATCATCGGCTCATCGAATACGCGTGGCGCTTGCCGCTCTCGATGAAAATTCGCCGCGGCCAGACAAAATGGGCTCTGCGTCAGGTCCTGTATCGCTACGTTCCGGCCGCGCTGATCGATCGACCGAAGATGGGTTTCAGCATCCCCCTCGATTCATGGTTGCGCACCGGTCTGCGGGATTGGGCCGAGTCGCTCTTGAATGCCGACCGCCTGAGAGCTGAACGCATTTTGCGCGTGGAACCCATCCGCGCCATGTGGGAAGACCACATTTCCGGACGACGCGACCGCCATCATGCACTCTGGAACATCCTCATGTTTCAAGCATGGCTGGACGAACAGCAGAGTCCGGCTGTGCACCAGCCCGCGAATCGCGAACCAGCCCTCGCGAGTCCGATCATCTGATATCCTTGCCACCTTCAAGGAGGCCCCGTGCGTTCAATGCGTTATCTGTTCTTCGTGTCCCTGCTGCTTGTCGTCTCCACTTCAGCGTTTGCTCAAGCCACTCGAACGTGGGTTTCGGGCGTTGGCGATGACGCCAACCCATGTAGCCGTACCGCGCCGTGCAAGACATTCGCAGGTGCGATCTCGAAGACGGCTGCCGGGGGCGAGATCAACGCCGTCGACCCGGGCGGTTTCGGGCAGCTCACGATCACTAAAGCGATCACGATCGATGGCGGCGGTGTTCTCGCTTCAGTACTCTCCTCTGCAACAAACGGACTTGTTATTAACGCGGGCGCCAACGACACCGTGACACTGCGGAACGTTGTCGTGAACGGCGTTGGGCAAACACTCAGCCCAGGCACCAACGGCATTCGAATTCTGCAGGCTGCGAACGTTCATGTCGAAAACTGCAGGATATTCGGATTCAACTCTCGCGGCATCAGTATCGAGACGGCCGCCAACACCGGTGTCTTCGTGCGCGATAGCGTGCTTCGCAATAATGGCGAAGGTATTGGAAGCTTTCCGACGGGCGGAGAAGTCCACCTGTCGATCACGGATTCGGCCGTCGATCAGAGTCTCGCTCAAGGCCTGGACATTTCGAATGCGACGAGCCTGGTGGCCGTCGGCTCGCATTTCAACAACAACGGAGCGAGCGGCCTGATCGTCTGGGCGTCCACCTCGAGCGCCAGCCTGGATCGCTGACCTGAACGGAAACCAATACGGGATCTACGCCGGTTATAACGGCGGCGCCCCTCCGATCCGTCTCAGCCATTGTTTGATCACCGGCAACAGCGTGAACGGTATCTTTCTGAACGGCGGAGTCGTGACGGGATTTCAGAACAACGTCATTTCCGGTAACGCCGGGAACAACTTCGTTTCGATGAGCGTCGCTCAGCAATAGACCAATCGTCCGTCGACAAAACAAGAACGGCCGCGCAAGTTGCGCGGCCGTTTGTTTTTGCACGAGTCTGTGTCTAGTTCGGCTGCGCTATACACGCCACGCCTGATCCGCCGAGGACCGCGCCGGCTGCAATTGCGCTACTGCTGGCGTATCAGTCGTGCGCAACAATGAGAACGGCCGCACGTTTCGCGCGGCCGTTCGTGTTTGTAGCGATCCGGACTGCTAGTTTTCCATGACTACCCAGGCGCTCCCCGAGCCGCCGAGAACAGCGCCGGTGGCGATCGCGGTGCCGCTTGAATTGAGGAACCAGACCGCCACATCGCCGGTACTCGTGTTCTGCAGCAGCAGAT
>JALYZI010000006.1 GCA_030948915.1 Acidobacteriota bacterium | reverse complement strand
GCGGGTTTCTCCTCGCCAATCTCGCCAGGCTCCTGCTGATGAAGCTGGTCGAGCTGCCGCCGGTCCACACGCCGATCTGGGCTGTAGTCCTCTCTTTCGGCTTTTGCGCGTTCCTCGGCGTGATTTTCGGGATTTACCCCGCCGCCAAGGCCTCCAAGCTCGATCCGATCGAAGCACTCCGTTACGAGTAGCGCTCTCTCGAAATGGATTCACTCGCTCCTGATGTTGATCCGGTCGTGGAGCGACGTCTTCCCGCTATCTCTCTTTTCATCCTGACCGTTCTCATAGCTGCGTCCGCCGCAGCCGAGACGATGCCCCTGTCGCAGATCCAGAAAGGAATGCGCGGTTACGGTGTCACGGTCTTCCAGGGCAACCGCCTCGAGAAGTTCGACGTCGAGATCCTTGGCGTCCTCCGCAATATCGGCCCGGGCCAGAATCTGATTCTCGCCAGAGTCGATTCGCCGATGGTCCAGCGCGCCGGCGTGATCGCCGGAATGAGCGGTTCGCCTGTCTATATCGACGGGAAAGTCATCGGCGCACTGGCGTACTCGTGGCAGTTCGCGAAAGAGCCGGTCGCCGGCATCACTCCGATCGAGGAGATGCTCAAGATCGCCGACCTCGGCTTACGCAGTGGAGCCGCGGTCGTAGCCGCCACTCCGCGGATGACGGGCGCCGAATTCCTCGGTGCGATCGCGAATCAGAAGACCACCGACCTCTTCGAGAAACTCGAAAATGGGTTTGCGAGTGCCACTCCGGCAAGCGCTTCGGGCGTGAACCCGATCGCCGTTCCGTTGTCACTCTCGAGCTTCGCACCCGAAACGATCTCCCGCTTCTCGAAATATCTCGACGCGATGGGTTTCGTCGCAGTCCCGAGCGGCTCCAGCACATCCAGTGGCGCGCCGTCGACGTCGGCATCAAACGAATTCCACCCCGGCGACGCAATCGGAGCGGTCCTTCTCAACGGCGACTTCAACGTCGCTGCTACCGGTACGGTCACGTTCGTCGACGGCAAGCGCATCTACGCTTTCGGCCATCCATTCCTCGACATCGGTGAAGTGAGCTTCCCGATGGCGAAGTCGGAAATCATCACCGTGATGCCGAGCCTCGCGAGCTCGTTCAAATTCGCGAGCACCGGCAAAGTCGTGGGCGCCTTCCGCCAGGATCGTTCGACAGGAATCATGGGCATGGTTGGCGACAACGCCGACATGATCCCGATCGACGTCACGGTCGACGGCTCCGGTCTGTCGCAGTCGTATCACGTCAACATCGTGCGTCATTCGCTGCTCTCGCCGCTGATCCTCGCGATGGCGGCTGACAGCGTCGTCGCAAATGCGCAGCGCGCCGCGGGCGAGCGTACGGTGATGTTGGAATCGGAGATCAAGCTGAAGGGCTTCGACGAGCCGATCCGCCTTCGTGAAGGGTGGGCGGGAGCGCAGGCCCGTCAGGCGATTCCAGCGTACCTCGCGGTGGTCTCCGGATATGTGATGTCGAACGAGTTCCGTCCAGCCGACATCGAACGCGTGAAGATCCATCTGCGCCACGATGACGATCTCAAGATCGCGAAGCTGCTGGAGGCTTCCATCGATACTCCCGAGAAGGGAAGGATCAATCCCGGCGACATCGTCAAAGTACGCACGGTGCTGAAGCCGTATCGCGGCGAAGCGTTCGTCGAGACCTTCGACGTGAAGATTCCCGACAATCAGACGCCCGGAAGCGCGTATCTGCTCGTCGGCAGCGGGTCGCTGTCGAATCAGATCGACTTCTCACTCGTGCCGCCCGATCCGCGAACGCTCGAACAGGTCATCGGGGTTCTCGGACGACTCCGTCCATCGACCGACCTGACCATCGGTCTGTACTCGTCGGCTGAAGGAGCGGTGACCGCCGGCGTTTACCTCCCGAATCTGCCCCCCAGCATGCGCGCAGTCGTCAACGGCGACTCGACCAACGGCGCGCAGTCGGCCGTTCGCTATCATGCTGCCCAACACGTTGCCCGCCCCCTCGGCTACATCGTCGACGGAGCCGTCAAGATCGATCTCGAAGTGAAGCCCAACATCTAAGTGCTGAGTCCTGAGTCCTGAGTCCTGAGTGCGATGTCGCTCAGGACTCAGGACTCAGGACTCATGACTGAAAGGTCCTCTCATGCGTTCCATTCTCGCGCTGGCCGTCACAGCGTTTCTTGCGGTTGATGCGTTTGCGGTCGTCCCCCAATTCTGGCGCGTTCGGAACACCGAAGATTTTCTCGCCGGCGACATCGAAGGCTTCGCGGTCACTTCGCGTGGCGAATTGCGGCCCGGGCCAGGTCTGAAAAAAGTCGGTTCGTTCAACGATCCGTTCGTGCTGTCGCAGGCGACGGCACCGAATGGCGATCGATTTTTCGGCACCGGCAACAATGGCAAGGTCTATCGCCTGCACGGTTCCGATCTGAAGCTGATCTACACCGCGGCGGAGCCCGAGGTCTATGCGATGGCGTTTCATGAGGGGATGCTGTACGTCGGATCGTCGCCGAACGGCAAGGTCTACCGTGTCGATCCCAACAACGGAAAAGGAACAGTCCTCGTCAATCCGAATCAGGCTTACATCTGGTCGATGGTCTTTCTGCCCGACGGCGATCTCGCGATCGCGACCGGCGTCGACGGCAAGCTCGTTCGCGTGAATCCGAAAGGCGAATCGAAAGTGATGTTCGATTCTCCCGAAACCCATCTGCGTTCCCTGGCCGTGAAAAGCGACGGGTCTCTGCTGGTCGGTGGCTCCGGAAAGGGACGAATTTACGAAGTGAAGGCTGACGGTTCGGCCCACGCGCTTTACGATTCGTCACTCAATGAAATATCCACGATATATGTAGACAATAATGGTGTAGGTTGGGCGGCGGGCGTCAGCAATCAGTTGCCGGCCACCGCGCCTGCGAAGCCGCAGCCGTCGAAGCCGGCGGGTCAGCAGTCGTCACCTTCTTCGAGCACCGGCGCCAGTGGATCCACTGCCGAACAGAAGAAAGAGGAGCCGAACGTCGAAGTCAGCGTGTCGTTCGAGGAACCGGGTTCGACGCCCTCGCAGAGCGGAGGCAGCGGCGAGTTGTACAAGATCAATACGGACGGCTTCGTCGAAGTGGTTCGGAAGTTCGACAAGGAAATGATCTACGGCATCACCGCGGCGCAGGACGGCGGAATTCTGCTGTCGACCGGACCGCAGGGACGGCTGTATCGCGTCAAAGACGGCGAGGTCTCGCTTCTGGCGGCCGTTCCCGAAAAGCAGGTCGTCTCGATCTCGAATGCCGGCGGCGAAACGCTGATCACCACCACGAACAGCGGCGCGGTCTATCGCATGGACGGCGTTCCGTCGGCCAAAGCGGAGTTTCGCTCGGCAGTCAAGGATGTCGAACGCTTCTCGCACTTCGGCCACTATCGCGTGGAGGGGACGGATGTCGGCGACGGCCATCTCGCGATCGCGTTCCGCTCCGGAAACACGCGCACTCCCGACCTCACCTGGAGTCCGTGGAGCACCGCCGTCACGGCGCAGCAGGGAACGATGGATGTGCCGGCGGGGCGTTATCTGCAGTGGAAACTGACGATGCCGAAGCCGGCGTCGGACATTGCCGTCAACTCAGTCACGGTCGCTTTCATCAATCGCAACATTGCGCCGGTGATCGACTCGGTCACGGTTCAGGACCCGGCGGTCGTCTACATCACGGGCAACTATCCGCAGTCGCCGCAGGTAGTCGAGGCCACGAATCCCGACGAGTACGGAATCTTCACGAGCCTCGACACTCCGCGCGACAAGAACGAGCAGGGCAAACGTGTGTTTCGCCGCGGATATCGGACGGTGAGTTGGCGCGCGCATGATGAGAACGGCGACAGCCTTCGTTACTCGCTTTACTTCCGGCGGCAGGGGAGCGAGCGATGGCTTCGGCTGCGCGAGAACGTCGACGAGAGCGCCGTCAACTTCGATACTTCGCAACTCCCTGACGGCACGTATCAGCTGCGTCTGGTCGCGAGCGATATCGTCGACAACGCCGACGACCCGATGACGACCGCCAGGGAAGGCATCACCTTCCAGGTCGACAACACGCCTCCGGCGATCACGTACACGGTCGAAGGCGATGACGTCGTCATCCGCGTCAACGACAAGGTTTCGCCGGTCGGAAAAGTCGAATATTCGGCCGACGCGCAGAAATGGATGCGCCTCACGGCCAGCGACGGTATCAACGACTCTCAGGAGGAAACGTTCCGCCTGAAGAGAAGCACGGTGCAGGGAAAATTTGTGATCGTGCGCGCTGTCGACGCGTTTTATAACGTCGCGACGCAATCGATCGACCTCAACCCATAGCGTAAGCGCTGAGTGCTGAGTGCTGAGGTGGGAGCGACTCCTCAGCACTCAAGCACTCAGCACTCGGCACGCCGTTGGCCGTTAACGGCTAACGGCTAACGGCTAACGGCTAACGGCTAACGGACCCGCTCGGCCGGCTGCGCTGCGGCGCGGCACACTCAGCACTCAGCACTCAGCACTGGTTCATAATGGCGGAGTGAAGCGTTTCGTCCTGCTCCTCCTGCTCGTTGGCGCTTGCACAAACGAGCGGCCGCTGCCGGCAGTCTCCAGTTCCGACGATCTCAAGAAGCCGCAGGACGGCGGGACGGTTGTCCGCCGCCTGCAGAGTGAGATCGCGACACTCAATCCCGTGATGGCGCAGAGCGGCAACGATCGGCAGGTCGATTTCTATCTCCACACGCCGATGGTGCACTTCGACGCCGATCTGCAGCCGATGCCGGGCCTTGCCGAAAAATGGGAGATCTCCGACGACGGAAAGCTGTACACGTTCCATCTCAATCCAACCGCAACGTTTTCCGACGGCTCGGCGGTCACCGCCAGCGACGTGCTTTTCACGCTGAAAAAAATCATCGATCCGCAGTCGGAAGCGGCGCAGATCGCCGGCGCATTTGACCAGCTCGATTTGCGCGCAACGCATGTCGTCGACAGCCACACGATCGTCGTCGGGTTCAAAGACGGGATCTCGCCGCAGCTCGCGCACTTCAACGACCTCCTCGTCATCCCGGAGCATGTTTACTCGCAGGGAGACTTCAAGGTCGATTTCAACTCGCGCGTCGTCGGATGCGGACCGTATCGCCTCGTCCGCCGCGTCTCCGGCAAAGAGATTCTTCTCGAGCGGCGTCCCGAGTACTGGGGCCCGCGGCCTAACCTGCAGCGCGTGCTCTTCAAGGTGATCGCCGACGACATCACGGCCTGGAACGCGATGAAGCGCGGCGAAATCGACGAGACGATCATCTCCACCGACACCTGGCTCGCGGAAGGCCGCCGTTCCGAACTGTCGAAAGTCATCGATTTCCGCCGCTTCTACACGCTCAACTACAACTACATCGCGTGGAACAACCGCAATGCGATGCTCAGCGACAAGCGTATGCGCCGCGCGCTCGCGATGTGCATTGATCTGAAATCGATCATCGAGAACCTCTACCACGGCACGGCTCGCGCGATGAACGGTCCGTTCACACCCGATCAGTGGGCGTACAACCCTGACGTGCCGGTCATCGAATACAACCCGCAGGAGGCTCTGCGCAATCTGCGTTCGCTCGGATGGCTCGATACCGACCGCGACGGCCTTCTCGATAAAGCAAGAAAGCCGCTGAAGATCGAGATGCTCATCGTCGGCGGCAGCGTTGCCTCGAATCCGTTCGCGCAGCTCTTTCAGGCTGAGCTGAAGAAAGTCGGCGTGCAGCTCGACATCGTGCCGCTCGATTTTGCGACGTTGATTCAGCGCGTGCTCGCCGGAAACTACGAATCGGCGTATCTGTCGTGGAACCTCGATCCCGATCCCGATCCGTTCTCGCTTTTTCATGCATCGCAGATGCCGCCGCGCGGACAAAATCTCGTCTTCTATTCGAATCCCGAGGCCGACAAGCTGTTGGAAGCCGGCCGGCGCGAATTCGATCAATCGAAACGCAAAGTCATCTACCGGCAGTTGCACGCGCTGCTGGCCGACGATCAGCCGTACACGTGGACGCTGCAGGTTTCGTCGAAGTGGGCGATCAACAAGCGAATCCGCGACGCGAAGGAAAGCAAAGGTTGGGGGCTGTTTCAGTGGTTCCCGGGAGAGCTCGGCTGGTGGATTCCGATCGACCAGCGCACGCATGACGTGCCGCCGAGGGGGCGATAGCCGGAAGAGATGGCTTCGTACGTCGCGCGCCGGCTCTTGTACGCCGCTCTGACGTTTCTCGGCATCACCGTCGCGGTCTTCGCGCTGGTCCACGCCGTTCCGGGCGATCCGATCACGTTCTACATCGGTGCGCACGGCGCGCATAACCTTTCGCAGGCGACGCTCCAGGCGATCCGTCACGCGCATCATTTCGATGAGCCGCTCGTAGCGCAGTACCTCTACTGGCTTCGCGGAATCCTCCGCTTCGACCTCGGCACATCGATCGTCGATCAGCGTCCGGTGACGTCGCGAATTCTCGAGAAACTGCCGAACACGTTCGAGCTCAACGCGATCGCGTTCCTGATCGCGGCGGCCATCGGAGTTCCGCTCGGACTGTTGAGCGCGGCGCGATCAGGCCGTCCGCTCGAGCGGGCATCATCCGTTCTCTTTTTTCTTCTGTATTCGCTGCCGAGTTTCTGGGTCGCGCTGCTGCTGATGGAGCTCTTCTCAGTCAAGCTGGGAGTCTTGCCGACGTTCGGGATGACATCCGACGAATACCTCGAACTCTCCACGTGGCAACAACTGCTCGATCACGGACGCCATCTCATTCTTCCCGTCGTCACGCTGACCTACGCGCAGATCGCGATTTTCGCGCGATTCTCGAAATCCGCGCTGACTGAGGTCATCCGACAGGACTACATCACGACGGCCCGTGCGAAGGGCGCCGGGCCGCAAAGCGTTCTGTGGCGCCACGCGTTTCGCAACGCGCTCATTCCGCTGATCACGCTTCTCGGTCTGACGATTCCGTATCTGATCTCGGGAAGCGTCATCGTCGAGCAGATTTTTCAGTGGGACGGCATCGGACGGCTCTACTTCACGTCGATTCTCACGCGCGACTATCCGACTGTTCTCGGTCTGACCGTCGCGACCGCGCTCGTGACGCTGCTCGCGAGCCTTCTGGCGGACATTCTGTACGCGATCGCCGATCCGCGTGTACGGCTCGAGGAGCAGCAATCGTGAGACGCGAGACCGTGACCGCGATGACGTGGCGTCGTTTTCGGCGGAGCAGGCTCGCTCTCATTGCGCTTGCGTACGTGGGAGTCGTCGCGATCATCGCGCTGCTCGCGCCATCGATCGCAGGCGATCCGAATGCCATCGACCTCGCGAGCCGCCTCCGCCCGCCCGACCACACCCACCGCCTGGGCACCGACGATCTCGGCCGCGACGTTTTCTCGCGCGTCATCCACGGCGCGCGCGTTTCACTGACTGTCGGTTTCACCGCCACCGCGATCTCTCTGCTGATCGGATCATTGTTAGGCGCGCTGGCGGGCTACTACGGCGGCGTCGCGGATTGGATCGTCTCGCGTCTGATCGAGATCGTCCTCTGTTTTCCCTTCCTCCTCCTGGTCCTCGGAATCGTGGCGCTGTTCCGGCCGTCGTTCATCACGATCATGATCGCGCTGGGCCTGACATCGTGGACGACCGAGGCCCGGTTCATTCGCGGGGAGTTTCTCAGGATTCGGGATATGGAATTTGCGCAGGCGGCGCGAGCGAGCGGCGCGCGCGACTCGCGAATCATCTTTCGCCATCTGCTTCCGAATGCCTTTGCGCCCGTGCTGGTTTCCGCGAGCTTCGGCGTCGCCTCGGCGATCCTGATCGAATCCGCGCTCTCATTCCTCGGGATGGGAGTTCCACCCCCGACCGCGACGTGGGGCAACATTCTCTTCGCCGCCGAACAGCACCTCGAGTACGCGTGGTGGCTGGCGGTTTTCCCCGGCATCGCGATTTTTCTCACGGTGGCGGCGTTCAACATCATCGGCGATCGCGTGCGCGATGCTCTCGATCCGCGCAGTGAGTAGTAGGATTGCGGCGACTATGCGCAATGCTGTGATCCTTTTTCTGTTTGCTGCATCCGCTTCTGCACAATCGTGGCGATTCGGCGTGGCCGGCGATTCGCGAAACTGCGGCGACGTCGTCATGCCCGCAATCGCGGCCGGCGTCAAAGCCAACAACGGCGCGTTTTACTGGCACCTCGGCGACTTCCGCGCGCTCTACAAAGTCGACGAAGACATGGAACACGGATCCAAGATTCCGTTTACTGTCAGCAACTATCTGGCGACCGCCTGGCCCGACTTCATCCGCAATCAGGTCGGAGCGTTTTCGCCGACGCCGGTTTTTCTCGCGATCGGCAATCACGAGATGGTCCTTCGCAATCGCGGCGACTTCGTCGGTCAGTTCGGCGACTGGCTGATGCGTCCCGAGATCGTGCAACAGCGCCTATCCGATAATCCCGACGATCACGCCGTCAAGCCGTACTACCACTGGATTCAGGGGGGCGTCGATTTCATCTCGATGGACAATGCATCGAATGACATGTTCGACAACCCGCAGGTCGCGTGGGTGAGGCGCGTGCTCGATCGCGACGCCGCCGACGCGCGCGTGAAGTCAGTGGTCCTCGGCATGCACGCGGCGCTGCCGCATTCGCTCGGCTGCGATCACAGCATGAACGAGTGGGCGCAAGGCGAGTTCAGCGGGGACCTGGTCTATCGCGCCCTTCTCGATTTTCGAGAGAAGACGAAAAAGAATGTCTACGTCCTGGCCAGCCATTCACATTTTCTGCTGCGGAATGTGTACGACAGCGCTTACTGGCGCACGCACGGCGGCGTTCTGCCGGGAATCATCATCGGAACTGCGGGTGCAGTGCGTTACCGGCTGCCCGACACTGCCGAAGGATTTCCACCGGAGCGCGCCAGGACCGATGTCTACGGCTACCTGATCGGCAATGTCGATGAGAATGGCGCCGTCACGTTTGACTTTCATCCGATCGAGCGCGCCGCGGTTCCTTCGGATGTCGAGAGCCGGTACGGCGCCGATTTCGTGAGCTGGTGCTTCAAAGAAAACCGCGATACCGGTGCGCGATCGTCGGCGAAATGCGCCGCGGCTGATGCGCCGACGGGCCCGGCGCGCCCCTAACCGCCGACGGTAACCGGCAATCGCGCCTTCAGCGATTCGAGCACCGGGGGCGGCACCATGCGCGCGACATCGCCGCCGAGGCGAAAGACTTCCTTGACGAGTCGGGATGAGACGTACGTGTATTCGACGGCCGGCAGCATGAAGATCGTCTCGACGTTCGCGCTCAGCTCGCGATTCATGAGCGCCATCTGCAGCTCGTATTCGTAGTCGGAGACAGCGCGAATGCCGCGGACGACGACGCTGGACTTCACTTCGCGCATGAAATCGATCAGCAGTCCCGAAAATGAATGCACTTCGACGGTCGGCATGCCGGCGGTGCAGCGGGAGATCAGCTCTTTGCGCTCCGCGACGCTGAACAGCGGCGATTTACCTTCGTTTTCGAGCACGGCCACCAGGAAACGATCGAAGAGGCGGGTGCCGCGACGGATGATGTCGAGGTGTCCGTTGGTGAGCGGATCGAACGAACCGGGGTAGACTGCCACGCGCATCGCGACGATGGTAGCATGCGCCACGTAGTCAACGTCTTGACGATCGTGGGGTGGCCACGTAAGATGGCTGCAATTCGAGTCTGAGCGTTAGTGGAGGGTGTGGGGAAAAATGCGGCAGAAGTTTCCTGGTGACCGCTCGAATCCCGCCGTGAAGAACAGGCTGCTCTCGACCCTGTTCCGCCATCTGCCGGGCGCGTGGATCGATCCAAAGCACAACGAGCTGATCTCGCTCTATCGCCTGCGTTACCGGATGGCGATGGAAGATCAGAAGTACGACACGGCGATGATCTTCCTCAACAAGATCATCGAGCTCGATCCCCACGACCTCGAGGCCAAGCTCGCGAAGGCCGAGATCTACCATCACGGCCTGCGCGACTATCCGAAGGCGATCGAGCAGTACAACAAGGTCATCAAGCTGACGAACGAAAAGGAAAGCGCCAAGATCCACCAGCGCGCGCGGGCCGCGATGGCCGAGATCATGGAGATGCTTTCGTAGCTAGATCCAGCGTCGCACCCTGCCTCGATACGCCTCGTACTCGCCTCCGAACTTTCCCGCCAGATAACGCTCCTCGGCCCGCACGACGCCGAAATCGAGAAGAACGAACAACACGACGAACGCCAGCAGCAGCCAGACGCTGTTCGCGGCAACTGCAGTCCCCAGCGCGACCAGCAGAAATCCGACATAGATGGGATTTCGCGTGACGCGATAAATCCCGCTGCCGACGATCGCATGCGTCGGTTTGTATGGACTCGGCTCCTCCTTGTGCGTAATCAGTTGTACGAGGGCGAGAAAGATGACGAGCGCGGCCAACAGGAAGATCGCGATGGATGCGGCAACACGCGCCGAAGCAAACCCGGCAAAAATCGGCAGCGGCTTGAAATGCGCAGCGACGAAGCCCGCTGCGATACAAAGAAGGGTGAGGAGTGGGGGAGGGGCGATGATTGCCGCGCGGTCTTTCACCACGTGGCTAATGCTCGAAGGAGCGCCGCCCTTTGATGCAGGGCTGAGGCGTCGCCGCCTGTGGTGTCGGCGAAGGCGGCGCGAGCGGTGCGAAGTGAAGTCGCTTGGCCAGCAGAACGGCGGCAGAGGTCATGAACATTTCCAATCGAGGCTACGACATGTGCAGCGAATTCGCAAACGACATAAATCGCTATCGGAGCGATATGCTTTCGCCGATGCGATCGATCGTCGTTGTCCTCCTTCTTTTCGCGCCGCCTCTGGCCGCACAGCACGAGCACCACGGCGCGGCGCCCGAACGGTTGGGAACCGTGTCGTTCCCGATCTCGTGCAACGCGGGCGCGCAGGCCGCGTTCACACGTGCCGTCGCGCTGCTGCATTCCTTCTGGTACGAAGAGGCCGAGAAGGCATTCGTTGAAACTGCCAAAGCCGATCCCGGGTGTGGAATTGCGTGGTGGGGCGCGGCGATGAGCAACTACCATCAGGTCTGGCCGTCTCCGTACTCACCCGCGGAGCTGGCGCGCGGGATCGCGGCCGCGACGAAGGCCGAGTCCGTCGGCGCGAAGACTCCGCGCGAGAAGGCTTATATCGACGCGATTGCGACGTTCTATCGCGACGCGGACAAAACCGACATCATTCCGCGCGCTCGCGCTTACGAAGCGACGATGGAACGTCTCGCGACGCAGTTTCCCGACGACGATGAGGCCGCGATTTTCTACGGGCTGGCGCTTGTCGCACATGGGATGTCGACGCCGGCTGACAAGACGTACGCGTATCAGAAGAAGGCGGCCGAGATCTTCAACAAGCTGCTGGTCACGCATCCCGATCATCCCGGAATCGCGCACTATCTGATTCACAGCTTTGATTACCCGAGTCTCGCGCCGCTGGCGCTCAACGCGGCGTATGCGTATGCGAAGATCGCTCCGTCGTCGCCGCACGCCCTCCACATGCCCTCCCACACCTTCGTTCGCCTCGGCATGTGGAAGGAGACGATCGATTCGAACGTCAGCTCGGCCAGCGCGGCGCGAGAACATGCGGCGCGCTTTCATCCGGGCACGATGGCGTTCGATGCGTTGCACGCCAGCGACTATCTCGCGTACGCGTATTTACAAATCGGCGAAGACGCGAAGGTCCGGCAGGTGGTTGACGTGTTGTCGGCGGTCAAGGCTCTCGATATCGACAATTTCGCAGGCTATTACGCATTGGCGGCAGTTCCGGCGCGGTTCGCGCTCGAGCGTCGCCGCTGGGCCGATGCAGCGGCGCTGCAGGTTCGTCCCGCGAACTTTCCGTGGGATCGCTATCCGTATGCGGAGGCCGTGACGTGGTTCGCGCGTGCAGTCGGTGCGGCGCGCGGTGGCGATCCGGCCCGGGCGCGCAATGACGTCGAGCATCTGAAGCCACTGCGTCAGAAGCTGCTCGATCAGAAGAACGCGTATTGGGCGAATCAGGTCGACATTCAGATTCGCGCGTCGGAGGGCTGGATCGCGCGCGCGGAAGGACGCAATGACGACGCCGAGGCGTCGCTGCGATCGGCGGCCGACCTCGAGGATTCGACGGATAAGAGTCCGGTGACTCCCGGGTCGATCCTCCCCGCGCGCGAAATGCTCGGAGAGTTTTTGCTGGAGACAAATCAACCGCAGAAAGCGCTCGATGCGTATGAGCGATCGCTGAAAGATTCGCCCAACCGCCTCAACGGCCTGTCGGGCGCGGCACGCGCTGCGCAACTCACCGGCGATCGCGAGAAGGCGCGGATGTACTACATCAGTGTCGCGAAGCTGCTCGCGCCATGACCTAAGTTACCGAGCCGTAGGTCGCTTGACGGCTGCCATGAGGACGATACTGCCGTTGGGAAGCAGCTTTCGAACGCGCGGCACCCATGCCTGGCGATCCTCTGAGGCGGTGTGAAGATACTCGAGGACATAGAGACCGCTCGGAGAGATCGCAACGGCCGTCGGCGACCAGGGACTGGTCGTGCGCAGCACAGTCGTGATCTCGCCGGTCGGGGTAATTTTCAGAATCGCACCGCAACCGGAAGCTGCGACGAAGACGGTGCTGTCCGGAGCGACGGAAAGGCCACGCAAGTAAGGTTCGTTTTCGCGCTCTATGCCGGGGATTCGTGCGCAGTTGGGTAACGATGTTCTCCGCGAGCGTGGAGACCAGGCCTCGTTCATTGACCTTTCGTACCGCCTTGTCTTCTGTGAAATAAAGCGAACCGTCCGGAGCCTGCGGCCAGCCCGTTGAGCCAGCGCAGAACGCAAATCTTGGGCCCTCGATGGGAGGATCGCGCGGACGCTCTTAAGGCCGGAACGTGTGAATCGCATGATCCGCAAACGTTCATCGAGCCCGAACTCTGGATAGTAGAGCGCGCCATCTCGCCCGACCGCTATCGGAACGTCGCTGGAAAGAAGAAGTGTGGGATCGACGCCCACCGCGTTAACTTCGCCTCCCTGGATAGTGGGAAGTAGAGCGCCTACTGGTCGCTCGTTCTGCTCTATGGCCATCCAGTGAAACCGCGAACCATCGTGGCGCACGAGTCTACCGGCTGGATCGATCGACCAGACACCCCCTCCCGTATCCACAAAGTAGACGTACCTACGCTGATCGATGACGATCCCGGAACCCGGATCAGCGATAGCAGTTGCGTGTTGGAACGCGATCGATAAATGCTGCTTCCAGCGGCGCTGTTGAGACTGGTGAGCGGCTGCCAGCCGGCTCGCTTCATTGTCTCTTCCAGTCCATTTTGGCTATCAGACGCGAAATCTTCGCCACGTCCGCTGCAAGCGCAAGTCAGCCGCCACGCTTCTTGCCCGCCGGTCTCGCGCGTTGAGTTTTGCCCGAGATACGAACAAGAGTACGCAGCGCTTCGTTGACGGCAACCGAATCAGGAAATACCTCGGCGACATCAGGGGCCAGAACCACGACGTTCGGTCCCTCTGCGTACCGTGCCGCATACTTCCCGCGGACTCCCCCGGAGAAATCGTAATGATCTCGCATGTCGTCGCGTTGTTTCGCTTTACCTGCCGTGTTTCTTTCGCTCGCCCGCGTCAGCCCGTCGAGCGCTGATGATACGAACATTCTCGCCCCGTTCCACGTGGGACACAACTAGGATTCGCCCGCGCGATGAAACCCCGACGATGATAAAGCGCTCTTCTTCTTCAGAATGATCAGGGCCAGAAATCGTGATCGACCCCCAGTCCGCGAAGACCGTCATTGCTTCGTCGAAGCTCACACCGTGCTTGCGGAGATTGCCGGATGCTTTCCGGGGATCCCACTCGAACTTCATTTCGGAAGTGTAAGGGGGACGTGCTCGTGGCGGCTAACGTATCACGCGTTCACCCGCGCGGCCGGTCCGGTTGCCACTTGCGCTGACATTCACAACCACGAAACACGAGGCGCGGAAGCGCCGGCCCACGAGCGGGCCGCGTCGGGTGCTACGCGGAGTTGGGCGGCGGTCGACGTGGCGCCATAACTCGTTGCGTGATATTTTTCCACCATGAAATGGACGGATGCGGAAGTTCTCAATGACGACGTGGTCAAGATACCGCCGAACTGGCTCTTCCTCCATTATTACGAGGCGCTTACCATTCTCTTCCGCGTAGAAAACGCCCTTCGAATGTTCGTGTACACGGTTTTGAAGGACGAGCACAAGGGCAAATGGAGCCCTCAACTGCCGCATCGCCCCGGCCGCGCTTCGGCTGCGGTTGGTGGCGGGCCGTCCACTCGGGAGATCCGGACAAGCACGACCTTGTTTACAAAAGCCGCTTCCGGCCAGTAGCCAGCCTGTCGACGCTGAGACGCAAAAGCGACTACGAAGACAGTACCAGCCGCGTTGATGCTCAATCTCCTCAGCGGCATCCTCGAAAACGACGAGGAGCGTCATCGATTCGAGCGGTGGAGATGACCTCGAAGATCGCTCCATGGAATCGCCCGAACGTTCCCATCTCGGAACTCATCCGAGCGCGACGCCGAGAACTTCGGAGAGGCGCATGCTGGCGCCCACTTCCATTTCGCGCGCCGCAATCGTCGGGCCTACGTGGCGCATCACGGCGTCGTGCGCGCGGCGATGCGCCTCGATGAAATTGCTCTGCATCGGCGCGGCCGTGATGTCGCGCAGGCGCGTCGCCGCTCCCAGAAGAAGGCACGCCCCCTTCGGGTCCGTGTCCACCGACAGATACCCCAGCAGCTCGAGATTTCCGGCGATGCCGCGGAGGTTGTCGTACTCGCATGCCGCGCGCAGCGACTCCTCGGCCGTTTCACGCGCTCGCAGAATGTCTCCCTTCAGAAACGCCTGCAGCCCCAGTTGAACCTTCGTGAACATGAAGAGAAACGGGTCGCGACCACCGCCGAGATGCATGACAGCCTGCGTGAGAAGAGAAACGGCCTCGTCGTGTCGATTCCGCAAGCCGGCGGCCACCCCGGCGCGCATGAGCGCGAACCCGGTCAACTGGTCATCGGCGACCGTATCCACCTCCTGCTGGGCTCTGACTGCGAGGACCTCGGCCTCCTCGAGCGAACCGGCCAGCGTCTCGATGAAGGCAAGGAGGACGAGGCCGAACGCTCGGTCCGCGCGAGCGTCTGCCGGCAGCCGATCGAGCCCTCTGTGGACGGAGGCGCGCGCATCCGCCATCTCGTTGCGGTGATGCTGGATCAGGCCGAGGATGATCCACGCGCGGCCCGCGAGCGCCGGGCGCGCGTTGGGCGCCGCTTGGAGCGCCTGCATGAGCCACTCATGCGATTCGACGTAGTTTCCCTCCAGCCGCCATATCGAGCGCAAATTGCAGCACAGCTCCAACGCGTCCTCGGAATGGCCTTCGCTGCTGACTGCCCACCGAAAAGCATCGCGCAGATTCGCGTACTCCTCACGAGCGCGCCGGAGCCACACCAAAGGATCTGCGGAAACTCCGTGTTCGAGTTTGTCAGCGAACCTGCCGAAATATTCAAAGTGCCGTTGTCGCGTCTCGGCCAGAACGTCGGACGCGATCGGCTTCTGCGCATAGAGCCGGATCGAATCGAGCATCCGGTAGCGGGCGTGCGGCCGGTCCACGTCCGCGGCCACCAGCGACCGGTCGACGAGATCGGCGAGCTCGTCGATCAGATTCGCGGAGCTCTGGTGGCCGGCAATTGCTTCCGCCGCCTCGAACGTCCATCCTCCGCTGAACACCACCAGCCGCTGCAACAGGCGGTGAGAACCCGCCGACAGCAGCGAGACGCTCCAGGCGATCGTCGCGTGGAGCGTGCGATGTCGCGGCACTGCGGCAAATCTCTTCGACAACAGCAGTCCGAAGCGTTCGTCGAGCCGTTCGGCGATCTGTTCGGGGGTCAGCACGTTGGTCCGTGCCGCCGCCAACTCGAGCGCCAGCGGAATCCCGTCCAGATGACGGCAGATCTGCGCGACAGCTTCGCTGTTTCGCGACGTGAGAAGAAAATCAGGATTGGTCGAAGTGGCGCGGGCGATGAAGAGCCGGACAGATGCAGGCCAATCTGTCGCAGCTGAAAATTGCGGAGTCCAATCGGCCGGGGGCGACTCCAGCGGCGGCACTCGGATGAGTACCTGACCCGGCGCTCGCACCGGACGCTGTGTCGTCAAAAGGACATGAACACCTCTACATGAGCCGATGAGCTCCGCCGCCATCGTGCTGATCGCATCCACGACGTGTTCGCAACCGTCGAGAACGATCAGGACGTTACGATCGCGCATAGCGACGGTGATTCCGCCAAGGGTCGCGGTTCGGTCGACGACGGGAATTCTCAAAGCGCGAGCGAGGGCGCGCGTGATTCCAGACATGTCGTTCTCCGACGTCATGTCGACGAAGAGCGAACCGTGATCGAACGCTTCGGTCGCGCGACGCGCCACTTCCAGCGCCAGCTGGGTCTTGCCAACGCCTCCCGGGCCGATCAGCACTACGAGACGCTCCTGACCGGCGGTGTCCGCGACCCGTTCCACCAAATCGTCGCGGCCGATCAGTTCGGTCCAGCGCGCTGGCACAGTCCATCGAGGTGCTGCGGACGGAAGATCGTCGGGCAACGGAGGCGCATCGGAGACGGTGACGGGCGCGACCCAACGATAGCCGCGGCGATGCACGGTCTCGATGAACTTCGGCTGACGCGGATCGTCGTCGAAAGTCTGCCGCAGCTGGCTGATCGCCTGGGTGAGCGAGTGCGCCGTTACGTTGGTGGAAACCCAGACTCGGTCGAGTAAGTCGCTATGGCGGACGAGCTCGCCCGGACGTTCGACGAAATGCAAAAGCACTTCGTAGGTGCGCGGCTCGAGCGCCAGCGTCTCCGCGCCGCGAACGACGCGACCGGTGCCCGTGTCGAGGACAGCGTCGTAAAAACGATAAATCTTGCCCATCAGCGTCAGGTGTGACGTGAGCTTCTCACAATCTTGAGCGTTTCCTGAGGACTGCCCGGACGTGTGGCCTTACAACGATTGCAAGGAAAAAATCTGATGACCATCACGACGATCAGCGCGGTTGCGTTACTAACGACGTTGCTCACCTCAACATCTCCCGCGGCCACTTTGGCGGGCATTCATGGCGCGCCCTTGACCGGTGTGTCGTCAGGAGCGGCGTGGAACGGCGTCGGCCCGAGTCCTCCTGCCGTCGAGGCACCGATCGCGGTCGACGTCGCCTCCGGCACGGTCTACATCGCAACTTACGGCGGCGGGGTTCTGAAGAGCACCGACGGCGGCCAATCGTACGGATGGTTCAATCACGGCCTCGGCAGCCTTGCGATTTCGTCCATGGCCATGGACCCGGTCAATCCGAACAACGTAGTCGCGGGGACCCTGGGCAATGGTTTGTTCCGCACGGTCGACGGCGGCGAGAACTGGACGGCCACCACAGAAATTACCAGCGTCATCACGTTCGTGGCGGTCGATCCACTCGATCCCTCCATCTGGTACGCCGGTTACATGGGCGCACCCACGATCCGCAAATCAACTGACGGCGGCAAGACATGGGTAAACTCGAGCAGTGGCATCGCGCCGATTTCGGTCTGGTCGATCGTTCCCGACCCCAGGAATAGCGGCGTCGTGTATGCAGCCACCGCGGGATCGGGCGCATTCAAGACCTCGAACGGCGGCCTTACATGGACGCCGATGCCACTCCCACCGGTGGTCTGGTATCTCGCCCTCGACCCCACGGATTCTCGGATCGTCTACGCGACGACGAACGGCGAAGGGGTGTTCAAGAGCGAGGACGCCGGCGCGACCTTTACCCGGGTGGGATCGCCGTCGATTGGCATCGTGATCTCCCTTGCTGTCGATCCGACGGACACGCAGCGGCTCTACGCCGCCACGGCGTCGGCCGGCATCGAAGTGAGCGAAGACGGCGGAGAAACCTGGACACCGACATCGATTCGCAAAGGCATCGCCATCACCCTCACGGTTACAAGTACGGGACAGGTCTTCGCCGGTACTGCCTTCGACGGCGTCTTTGTTCAGGCACGCGCAATTCGCCAGGAGAGCGACGGCTCCGAGCCGGAGTGGGGCGATCGATCCGCCCGACGAAAGCCCCATCCCGCGCGATTCAAGAGGATCGTTTCCGAGGAGTTGCGGGCGGTGGATGCGCAGAACATCGTCAACATCGTCATCGATCCGCGCAACACGAGCCACGTGATCCTCGGAACCAACGACGGAGGCATTCTGGCGACGGAGAATGGCGGGGAGAGCTGGGCCGACGTCGGGAAAGGCTTTTTCAGCCGCGCATCTCGCCGCGCCGTTTTCGATCCGAACGTCAGTGGCCGCGTATACGCAGGGTCTTTCAACGGTGGCGGACTTTATCGAAGTGATGACAACGGATTCACCTGGCGTCGCTCGATGATCGGGTCGGCCGTTGCGTACGTGTGGGCTGCGGGCGTCGATCCTTTCAGCGGCTCGGTATATGCGGGCGTGCTGAACAATGAAGGTTTATGGCGCAGCACGGACGAGGGAGCGACGTTCACACGCGTCGACGGCTCGCTGATCCCACAAGTGCGTGACATCGTCTTCGATCGCACGACGCGCGACAAGATGTTCATCGCCGCGAACGGCGGTCTGTTCCGATCGCTCGACGGCGGGAAGTCGTTCTCGAAACTGGCTTCGCTCGGGGTCCATAGTGTGACCATCGATCCGGCGAATGCGAACATCGTCTACGCCGGGACACAGACCGGCGGAGTGCTGAAAAGCGTGGATGGCGGCGCAACGTTCGCCCCCACGAACACGGGACTCACCACGACGTTCAGTACGAGCCGCGGAAACGGGGTCGCGATCGATCCCACCAATTCGTCCATCCTCTACGTCGGGACCGAGGGAGCGGGCGTCTTCAAGAGTATGAACGCGGGAGCTTCGTGGTTCGCAATCAACGACGGTCTGACCAACCTTCGCGTGTTCGGCCTTGCCATCGACCCGCAGCACCCGAACATCCTCTACGTCGGAGGATCGAGCGGAATCTTCAAGACAGTCACGGGCGGAGAATCACGCTAAGCTGACCTCATGCCCGAGACCCATCGCACGTTGCGCCTGATCGTCCGCGGCGACGAGCGATACGCCGAAGCCCGCCGGCTGTGGAACGGATTGCTCGATCCGCGGCCGGCGGCGATCGCGGAGTGTTTCAGCACGAGCGACGTCGTCCGCGCGGTCGCAATCGCACGTGACCGGCAGTGGACCATCAGCGTGCGTGGAGGTGGACATGGCGTCGCGGGGAGAGCGTGCCGCGATGACGCTCTCGTCATCGACCTCCGCATGCGTGACGTGACCGTCGACCCCGAACGACTCATCGCGCGTGCCGGGGGCGGCGCAACTTGGAACGACTTCGATCGCGCCACCGCCGCGCACGGCCTGGCGACCACGGGAGGATTGATTTCTTCCACCGGCATCGGCGGCCTCACACTTGGCGGCGGCATCGGGTGGCTGATGCGTCGATGGGGTCTTGCGTGCGACAACCTTCTTGGGGCGGAAATCGTCACCGCGGATGGAAGAGTGCGACGAGTCAGCGGCACCGAAAATGGCGACCTATTCTGGGCCCTGAGAGGCGCAGGCATCGGCCTCGGTGCGGTGACGTCGCTCGAATATGCATTACATCCCGTGCGTGATGTCCTTGCTGGAATGGTGATGCATTCCGCCAGTCGAGCCGCGGAGGTGCTCCGTTTCTTTCGAGACCTCTGTGTTGACGCGCCCGATGCGCTCACCGCCCTTGTCGCCTTCAGCTTCGCGCCGCCGGCTCCGTTCGTTCCGCCCGAGCTGCGTGGAAAGCCCGTCGTCGTGATGGCGGTCTGTTGGTCAGGCGACCTGACCGACGGCGAGCGCATCGTCGCTCCCATCCGGACGTTCGGCCCGCCGCTCGCCGACATCATCGGAACGATGCGTTACGCCGATCTCCAGACGATGCTCGACGCGGGCGCGCCTCCGCATCACCTCAATTACTGGAAGTCAGCATTCGTCCCGTCGCTCGACGAGGAGACGATCGACCTCATCGTGGCACGCGGGACGGCTCTGCCATCGCCGCTCGCGCAGTTGCACGTGCATCAGCTTGGCGGGGCCGTCGCTCGCGTATCGCCCGGCTCCACCGCATTCGATCAGCGTTCATCCCCGTTTCTTGTCAACATCCCCACGATGTGGACCGCGCCGGAGGAGACCGAGGCGATGATCGAGTGGACTCGCGACACGCATGCGAGGATCGCGCGAGCGGCGGAAACCACGGCCTACCTGAACTTCCAGGACCGCGACGAAAACCCTGCCAGCGCATGGACTGCAGCGACGAACGACCGCCTGCGTGCGATCAAGGAAGCCTGCGATCCCAGCCGACTGTTTGGCGACGAGCCCCTGGTCTGAATGAACGCAATCGAGGCGTCCCCAGACGGAACCTGGGGTGAAATTGATCACACCCGCACGGATGGTGTAGCAGCCGACCGGCAGTCCATAACCACCGACTTGAATTGCGACGTTGCGAGCGTTTCGAAAACCGAGCTACCCGCGATCGACAAGAACGGCGGCTCCGTTCGTAACCAAGCCGCCGAATAGCAAGAGCACGGCAGGGAATCAGAACAAACGCCAATTCTCTTCGGCCGTTTCCAAGTTCTTGGGTGCTCGCGCGAATAACGGGAACCACATCAGCACACCCCGGGCGAGAAGAAAAAAGCCTATTCCTCTTCCGTGTTCGGGCTTGATGATTTGACCCATTCCGACGGCAACGATGATCGTACCGACGAGTACGGACGCTGCGCCGATGCCACCGTGAATTGGTCGTTGCACAAAGATTGTCGAACTCTCGTCCGTCTAACGGTTTGCCGCTAACCTGCGCGGCCCTCATTCCGCAGAATACCAAAGCTTGAAAGTTGTCAGGGGTGTCGGAGCGCAACGGGCCGCGTCAGGTTCAGCGGCGGAGTTAGGCTGCGGTTGCCGAAACGTCGTGTGCTTCGTACAAAGTTTCAGGCGCAACGTCGGCGCCATTCGGCCAGCAAACAGTCCCGCCGCCGATGAAGAATTTCTTGAAGAACTTCACGTCGCGGAGAGGTTTGAAGACCTCGCCGCGAAGCCACGGGGTGAAGTCAACGATTTTCTCGCAACCATCACTGAACCGAAGACGGAGACGATGCCCCGAATGGTAACTGGCTTCGGTGACGGCGATCAACTCTTTCATATTGCCCCTATTCTAGCGGAGCGACCTGGTGGAGTGGCTGCAGCTTCTTCGCCCGCTTCCAATTCTCTTCGAGTTCAGTCTCATGCGCTCGTGCCCATTCCCGGATGAGCTTACGGGCCGTCGCGGACCGGATCTTGCCGGTGAGGGGACGCCCAGAGAAGTCGAAGGTGGCGTTCTGCCCCTGATGCTCCGCGTGAAAGTGCTCAGGTGCGTGATCATCAAAGTACATCCGGATGATGATCCCGAAAAATGCGGAGATGATCGGCACGTCGCGATGCTAGCAAACCGCGCCACCGACAGCCCAACGTCCCACGCGTTCAGCCGCGAGCGGCCACCACGAGCCAACGGCAGAGCGGCACGGCGGCCGCCGCCAGTTGACGAATAGGCGATGTGAGCCGCCGTGACGCCGTGCAAGCCGGGACACTCTAGGCGCTCCAGCGCTGGGCCAGCGAACAGCCGCTCGTCGGCTGCTACGCGGAGTTAGGCCGCGCGATTCAGCGCCGTCGAAATTTGCGGAGCCGCCCAGCGAGCGCAGGAGACGCAAGGTCATCAGGAGTTTCGTCAATCGTATTAACCACCGAGGGGTCGGCACCTCCTTCCAAGAGAAGTTGAACGACTTCTTCGTGGTCACCTTGTGCGGCGTGATGAAGAACTGAGTCTGCGTTTTGATCTGTGGCGTTCACGTTTGCACCAGCGCCGATCAGAATCTTGCACATTTCGACGTAGCCCATTCGAGCAGCACTGATCAAAGGCGTGTCGCCGGCGCTCGCCGCACGATCAACCTCTGCGCCTCGTTCGAGCAAGAACTGAACTGCGCGCGAACGGTTTTCGACGACCAACCAGTGAAGCGCCGTTTCGCCACGGCCGGTCGTTGCAGCTAGAAGCGAGGGCTGGGCTTCAAGTAGCGCCACAGCTTGGCTGAAATCACCCCTCAAGGCGTGAATGAGGCACCGAACGTCATGCTCGTGATTGAGATCGTGTGACATTTCTGTGCGCGTACTACGTCGGTCTAACGGATCCAAGCTCACCGGCGTGGACGCGCACGCCGAAAAGTATAGCTCTTGCGACTCTCGCGGCGCGGGTCCACGTCCGGTGTAGCGCGCAGAGTTAGACGGCGCGCGTCGAGCGGTCTCTCACACGAAAGTATATGTCGAGCGCCGCCGCCACTAGAAAACACGCAGCAGCCGGAATTAGAGTGAATTCACCGGTCCACAACACTGCCACTCCTTCCGACGATACGGCAGCTAATAGGAATAGGCCTACGACGGTTGCTGCCGGCACCCACAGATAGACATCACGATTGGTTGTCACAAGCGCCCCGACCCACACGAGCAGCACACCAAGCGCCGCACCTGGACTAAACAAGATCATCATGAGGGGCCAAAGATTCGATCCCGCGTGTTCGCCCTTCACCGTGATGATGAAGATATAGACCATGAACGGGACAGGAATGGCGGAGATCAGGCGCCAGCGATTGCGCAAAGTGAGTATCGCCGCGATCTGCACAATGACGTAGGCGGCGAAGCCGACGCCCCATCCGCTAACAAACCATCCAACAGACATAACCGATGAAGACCTTCATTCGCCGTCTAACGTTTTGCCGCTAACCTGCGCGGCCTTCAGTCGGCAGAATACCAAACTCGCAAGTTTTCAGCGGCCTCGGAACGCAACGGGCCGCGTCAGGTTCAGCGGCCGAGTTAGGCCGCGGCTATCGCGGCTGACTCGACGATGGCTTCTTCGGTGGCGACTCGACACGAACGCGCACAACTTTGCCGGCGGCGAAAGAAACGACGCCTTCGGCTAGTTCGATTTTTCGATTTCCCCGGAAGAAGAGCGAAGGTAGCGTCGGTGCGCTACCACGGAGTATGGTGTATCGCCATTCCTCTTCCGCCCCGCGTACGACAGCCGACGGCTTTCCAATCGACTTCTCAACATCCGCACTCGGCGTTCCGATAGGAATGGCAACAAATTCCTTCTCGGATATTACCCGATGAAATTCGCCCGGCTCGTACGTTTCGACTTTGCACGCCAGGACGAGACCGATGATCGCGCACAGAACTAATGTCGGCAATTTCATCGCACGGCCTCGCGGCCTAACTTGTAATTATGCTGCAAGCGATCGATCTACTTACAGACCGAACGTGCCACCCGTAGTGATAACGATATGTCAATAGAGCGAAAATCATCGATCTACCGGGAGTCACCTGCGCGTCTCGTCGACTGTCGTACTCGCCTCGAAAGCAACCCGAGTGCCGAGGCATCTCGCCGCGGCAACCGCCACAACCCGTTCGTCTCGTTCCAGCGCCCGCCCGCATGCAGCACGGCGCGCCGGAGTAGATCCTCTCCATCCTCGATTCGGAAATAGACGATCTGAGCGTCGTCACGCTTGTGGGTCTGAACTTCCCATTTCACACGCTCTACTGCGATCTCTACAGTCTTGATCCGTTGCTGCATTTCTTCGTCATAGCGATAGCGAACACAAATGAGGCTCTGCCCGTACTGCCGCATCAACTTCTTGGTCCCCGGCTGACCCGGTCGCCGCGTGAGACGAATTCGGCTCATGCATCGAACAATCCCTCGGCAAGACTCGTGTGTCAAAGAATCTTCACCGAGTGGAACCGGGATCACGCCACAGGCAGAAGATTGCCATCCACATCGAGATCGTGGATCGGGTAGCCGAGGGTGCCGAGGGGCTCGCGAATCTGCGAGGCGTTGCCGACGATGACGATCAGCGCGCGATCGGGATCGATGTATTTGTTCGCGACCCGGGCGATGTCTTCCTTCGCGACTCCCGCAATGTTTTCGCGGTAGTGATCGAAGTAGTCATGCGGCAGGTCGTAGAGCTCCATGTCGAGCAGACGACCCGCAATGTCGCTCGCGCTCTGCACTGTCGATGGAAAAACGCCGGCCAGATAATTCTTCGTATCTTCGAGCTCGCGCTCTTCGATGTCGCCGGTGCGAATCCGGCGCAGCTCGTTCAACACTTCGGTGACTGACTCGAGCGTCACTTCGTTGCGCACCGGAGCGCTGACGACAAACGGTCCGGCCTGCCGCCGAAACGCGAACGCCGATCGCGCGCCGTAGGTGTATCCATGTTTCTCGCGCAGATTGAGATTGATGCGCGAGTTGAAAACGCCGCCGAGGAGGGCGTTCATGACGGTGAGCGGAAAGTAATCCTCAGTGCTGCGTGCGACGCCGATGTGGCCGACGCGAATCTCCGACTGCACCGCGCTCGGACGGTCGACGAGGTAAATCCGGGAGTTCTCGATCGGGGCGGGCGTGATGGGCGGGCGGGGCGGTTCGGCGCCGCGTTTCCAATCGGCAAAGAGCCGCCGCACGGTCGCCACGGCGTGCGTTGCATCGATGTCGCCGGCGATCACGATCGCGATGTTGTTCGGAATGAAGTTGTCCGAGTAAAACCGCCGGACGTCGGCGATCGCGAATCGCGTGACCGACTCGCTGTTTCCCATGACCGAGTTTCCATACGTCCCGCGTCCGTACAGCAGATTCGAGAATCTCTTTCCGGCGATCGCGGCCGGCTCCTCGCGCTGCTGCAGCAGTTCCATCAGTCGCTCGCTGCGAACGCGGTTGAGCGCCGATTCCGGCAGCATCGGCCGGCGCGCGATGTCCGCGAAGATCTCCATCGTGGCCGCGAAGTTTCTGCTGAGGACATCGAGCGAGATGTACGACGCGTCCCAATCCGTTCCGGCCCCCAGCGACGCGCCGAGGAGGCCGAGGTCTTCCGCGAGGCGGATGGCGTCGCGGGAGCCGGCGCCTTCATCGAGAAGCTCAGCGGTCATCGACGCGAGGCCGGCGAGGTCCGCGATGTCGCGATCGGCGCCGGAGGCAACCAGCGCACGCACGGAGACAAGCGGCGCGTTGTGATTCTCGGCCACCAGAATTTCCAAGCCATTCGCGAGAGTGTCGCGCGTGACTTGCGGAAAATGATACGGGTGGGGCGGGCCGGGCGGAGGGGCGGACGCGCGGAAGTCCGTCACGCGGCCTCCGGCATGAAGATGCAGGTGACGCGATTTTCGGGGACGAGATATGTCTTCGCGATGTTCGCGACGTCGACCGTCGTCGCGGCGCGATACGGCTCGAGCCACGTGGTGATGCGATTCGGATCGTCGAAGAATGTCGCGACCATTCCGATGAAATCCGCCCGGCTATCGTAGTTTTCGATCTGGTGCGCCAGATCGACCTCCGTCCGGTTCTTCGCGCGGATCAATTCATCCTCGGTGATCCCGCCGACGACGATGCGCTCGATCTCGTCGTCCATGGCCCGCTCGATGTCTTCGATCGGAACTCCTGCGTTCGCGGTCGCCTGCACCAGCATCATGCCGGTCGCCTCGGTCGGTAGCACATAGGCGGCGACGTCGGTAGCAATCTGCTGTTCGTAGACCAGCGCCTTTTCGAGACGGCTCGCTTTATCCGAGGTCAACACGGTGGAGAGAAGGTCGCTGCAGACCCAGTCGCGATCGCCCATACGAGGCAGGTGATACAGCCGGTAGAGGCGCGGAAGCGGCACGCGCGACGGATGGATCTCGCGCCGCTCGCTGCGCGTTTCTTTCCGGATGAGATCGAATGGCGGAAACGATTTTCCCGGCGCGATGTCGGCGAAGTATTTTTCGACGAGCTGCTTCGCTTCCGACGGGATGAAGTCGCCGACGATCGTCAGCACGCAGTTGTCGGGGCGATACCAGGTGCCGAAGAAGTTGCGGATGTCGTCGAGCGAAGCGGCGCCCAGGTCTTCCATCGAGCCGATCGTTGGCCAGTGATAGGAGTAATCGGAGTCGAACGCCAGATGCAGCAGGCGCTCGAACGCCGTGCCGTAGGGAACGTTGTCATAACGCTGCCGCCGCTCCTCTTTCACGACCTCCCGCTGGATGTCGAGCTTCTCCTGCGTGAGCGCCGGCAGAAAGAATCCCATGCGGTCCGATTCCAGCCACAAGCCCAGCGCTAAATATTGTGATGGTAATGTTTCAAAGTAATTGGTGCGATCAAAGAATGTCGTTCCGTTGAGAACGCCGCCGACCGACTGGATGTAGCGGAAATGCTCGTTGTTGCCGACGTGCAGCGAGCCGGAAAAGAGCATGTGCTCGAAGAGATGCGCGAATCCGGTGCGCCCGCGCCGCTCGTTCTTCGATCCGACGTGATACCAGAGATTGATCGCCACCAGCGGCGCGGAGTGATCTTCGTTGAGGACGACGCGGAGACCGTTGTTCAGACGATAGGGTTCGAGCGAAAGCATGGGTTGCGCGTTGTATCACACGTTTTCCCTTATCCTTGCGCGCATGGATCCGCTTCCCTGGCGCCACATCGCCGTCGAAGGACCGATCGGCGTCGGAAAGACGTCGCTGGTCACGCTCCTCGCGAAGCGTTTCCGCGGAACGAAGATTCTGGAGGATGTCGACAATCCTTTCCTCGACGACTTCTACAAGGACAAACGCGGCGCCGCCTTTCGCTGTCAGCTGTTTTTTCTGCTCTCGCGCTACGACCAGCAGCGTTCGATCGCCCAGCGCGATCTCTTCACCGAGCTCATCCTCGCGGACTACACTTTTCCGAAGGACAAGATCTTCGCCTACCTGACGCTCGACGACTCGGAGTTGATGATTTACAACCGCCTCTACGAGCTCCTGTACGAAACGGTGACCAGGCCGGACCTGGTTATCTACCTGCAGGCAGGACTTGATACACTACTCCGGCGCATTAAGAAGCGCGGGCGAGCCTACGAAAAATCGATCTCGCCACAGTATTTGCAAGAGCTCAGCGAGGCGTATTCGCACTACTTTTACCGGTACGACGAAACGCCATTGCTGGTTGTGAACACGAACGAGATCGACTTCGTAACCACGCCGGCACATTTCGATCAGCTCGTCGAGCAGATTCGAAACGCGCAAAAGGGAACGCAGTACTACGTACCGCTTGGATCCTGAGGTTAACGGACCGGGACGGAAAACGCAGTGCTGAGTCCTGAGTCCTGAGTCCTGAGTAAAGGCTGACGAAAGCCACTCAGGACTCAGG
>JALYZI010000295.1 GCA_030948915.1 Acidobacteriota bacterium | reverse complement strand
CGACAACGGTGCGCCACACCTCCGACTGCTCGGCAACATCGGATGGGGACGCAGCGGCTGGCCGGATGAGGCGGACATTCTCGTTTTCGAGACCCGTGTTACCGCCGCAATCGCCGATCTTCCATGTGTGGTGGTCTGTATGTACGACGTGCAGAATCTACCCGGCCGCATCCTGGTGCACGGAGCTCTGGAGGCGCATCCGCTGACTCTCCGACAGAACGTCGTGCGCGAGAATCATGGACTGCGCGGTCAAAACCAGTTCACGAGCCCATTTCTGACGGCGAAGCGAAAGAGCTCGTGATTGTCCTGCAGTTGCAGTTTCCGGAGAAGCCGGAAGCGATGTGTGGCAATTGTCTTGGCGCTCAGATCGAGATCTGCGGCGATCTGTTTCTGATGTTGCCCCGCCAGAATTCGCTTCATGACCTCGATCTCGCGTGGGGAGAGATGCATCGACCGGCCGACGCTTTCCAAGGTTTGCCGCGCCGGCTCGCCGCCGGCGCGCGGCGGCATTCGCGCGGCGACTTCGCGCATGGCCGCCCGCGCCAGGAGCAGGACCGTGGAGACTTCGTCCCGGGTCCATTCGCGTGGCCGGCGGTCGATGACGCAGAATGCGCCGAGACCGTGGCCGTCGGGTGACACCAGCGGCACGCCGAGGTAGGCGATCACGTCGAGTGACTCGACGGTCGGAACTCGCCGAAGGATGGGGTGCGCTCGCGAATCTGAGATTGCCAGCACGCCGTCGGCGAGAAGAGTGAAGTGACAGAAGGTTTCGCCGGAGAGACGGCGCGTTGTCGCCAACGGCTCGAGGAATCCGAAGAAGCTCTTGTAGAAATCCTGCTGCGCGTCGACGAGCGAAATGAATGCTCCTGCAGCGTTGACGGCTTGAGCCGCCATTCGCGTCAAGCGATCGAAGCATTCTTCGGGAGGCGAATCGAGCAATCCTGTGGACCGCAGAGCCGCCAGCCGCTGCTGATTCGCGATGGCGCTGTGGCGCACGGGCTCGCTTGGAACCCGAAAGGACGCCCTTTCCACCTCGGGCGCCGAGTTCTCCGAAGGCGCTTGTTGTTGAGCTTCTCCTGCGCCGAGCGGGACCCACCGCACCGCCGGCAAGATCTTCCCTTGTTTCACGTTCTTTTGAAGATAACTTCAGGAAGGATGCCAAACCCTCGTGGCCGTGGTGTCAGTCTTCGACAACGCGATCGAAGAGAAGTCCGCACAGCGACCAGTAGATCGCGTTGAATGCGATGAGCAGCGCCACCCAGGCGGGGCCCTGCTCCATCGGGTCTCCGAGGATTGCGAGCGAAGTTGCCTTCACCGATGCGAGCAGCACTGGAACGATCAACGGAAAAAGCAGAAGCGGGAGCAGCGTCTGCCTTGCACGCGCTTGCGATGTCATCGCCGAGTAGAGCGTTCCGGGTGCCGAGATTCCGGCCGATCCGAGCACGATGATCAGGAGAATCGTCGGGATGCGCGTTGTTCCGGCGTCGTACAGGACCACCATCACCGGCACCAGCGCGATGCCGAGGAGCAGGAGTTGGATCGCGTTGGCGAGCGCTTTACCGTAGTACAGCGCGCGCGGACTGACCGGCAGAAGCAGCAGACCCTCCAGCGCGCGATTCTCCATCTCCGCATGAAAACCCTCGCTGAGCGTGAGCGTCGAGGAGAGCAACAATCCGAGCCAGAGAAATCCTGCTGCGTGTTGGCGCAGTGCGGCGGCGTTCGGACCGACTGCGAAGCTGAAGAGAAGCAGCGCAGTGGCGCCGAAGACGAACACCGCAACCGCCTGCGCGCGCGTCCGCCACTGCAGCAGCAACTCTTTTTGCAGGGCGGCAATCATTTGACCCGACCGTTCTCCAGCGCGAGTTGCACGTCGGCGAATCTCTGGACGCGTTCGATCTGATGCGTCGCGATGACCACCGTCGCGCCCGAGCTTTTCAACTCACTCACGACTTCTTCGACGAGCGCGAATCCCTCCGGATCGAGTTGGCCGAATGGCTCGTCGAGAAACGCGATCGACGGTTTCTGCATCAGCACGCGCGCGAACGAAAGGCGTTTGCGCATGCCGGCGGAGAACGTCGTCACCGGATCGTTGGCGCGTTCGCTGAGACCTACGCGAGCGAGGGCCGATGCGGCCGTGGCCCGCGGCACGCCACAGAATCGCGCGACGATGTCGAGGTTCTCTCCTGCGCTCAGCGATTCGTACAGATACGAGTAGTGGGAGAGCAACGCCGTCGAACGGCGGATCTCTTCGCGTTGCGTTCTCACGTCGTATCCACCGACCGAGGCGCTTCCGATGTCTGGGCGAATCGCGGTAGACAAAACGCGCAGCAGCGTCGTTTTTCCGGAACCGTTCCGGCCGGAGACCATCATCACGGCGCCGCGCGCGAGTTGAAAGGAAACGTCGGCCAGCGCCCATCGACGGCCGTAACGTCGTGCGAGATGCGAGGCCTCGATTGCCGCCGGCTGCATGCGTCTAACGTATCATCGCCGTCAGCGCATCAACCGGATTCTCTCGGGGTTGGGACGCCAGCGTTTTCCTCAGCGCACCATTTACCGTCCCAGCTCGAACAAATAGTCGACGAACGACATGACCGCGCCATCGAAGCCCTGCACTTTTGGCGTCGCGGATTCGATGACGTAGTACTCGTCCGGCGCGTGCGCGCCGCTGCCGTGGCCGAGGCCGAAGTGGCCGGCGGCGAGGCTGAGCGGCGGATTCGTGAAGACGTAGCCGGGATACGAACCCGCATTGCGCGGCCACATCACCGGTTCGATGCCGGCGCGTTTCAGCACCGCAACCTGCGACTGAATCAGCCGCGAGCTCGCCACGGAGCTCGTCGGATCGTAGCCGCCGGTGACGTTGACTTCGATATCGCCGAAGCCGCGTTTCGCGAGATGCGCCTTGAGCGCCGCGACCGCATCATCCTTTTTCATATCGGGCACGAGCCGCATGTCGATCTTCGCAACCGCGCGGTGGGGGAGGATGGTCTTGCCGCCCGGTCCGGTGTAGCCGCCAACGAGTCCTTCGATGTTCACCGTCGGCTGCGATTCGAGCCGCTCGTTCGCCTGCTCCCACGGCAGATCGTCGATCCAATGCTGCACGCTGAGCGACTTCTTCGCCTGCGCTTCGCTGCGCCGCCGCGAAGCCTCGGCAATCATCGCTTTTTCTTCCGCGTTGATCGGACGCGGCGTCGGATAGTTCTCGATCGTGATCGTGTTTCCATCCGCCGACACGAGCGTGTCGAGCGCCTTCACGAGATGCCACGCCGGACTGTCGACCATCGCCTTCAGCGACGAATGGATGTCTTTTGCCGGACCGCGTCCCCATTTCTCGCCGCTCGAGACCAGCTCGAGCTCGGCCACGCCTTTTGCGCCGAGGCTGAGGGTGACGATGCCGTCGAGGTCCTGCATCGTGGACGGCATGAAGACGCCGATCGTTTTGCGCAGCGCGGCTTCGACTTCCGGCCGATGCACAAGCTGCCCGATGTGCGGCGATCCGATCTCCTCTTCGCCTTCGGCAACCATCACGAGATTGACGGGCACTTTTTTGTTCGCGCCGCGAATCGCATGCAAGGCCGCCAGAAAGGCAGCTTCCGGTCCTTTCTGATTGACCGCGCCGCGACCGACGATCGCTTTGCCGAGTCCCGGCTTGTCGACGAGCCGCGCTTCGAGCGGCGGCGATGTCCATTCCGCCGGATCGAATTGCTTCACGTCGTACATGAAGTAAAGGCCGACGGTCTTCGCTGCGCCGGCATCGAGTGTCGCGAAGACTCCGGGCTTCCCGTCAGTATTGATGACGGTCGCCTGCTGGAATCCGGCGTCACGCGCCAGCTTCGCCATGTACTCCGCGCCGGCGGGATAGTTGCGATTCTCGGCCGCGATCGACGGCAGCGCGATCCAATCCTGCAATCGCTTGACTGCTTCGTCGTGGCGTTTCGCGATCTCGCTCCGGATGGCAGCCATGTCGGTCTCGGCTGCGTAGGAGACGAACGTGGTGAATGCCGCGATGACGAACGCAATTGTTTTCCGCTTCATGGCGCGGATGTTATCCGAAACCGCACTGCACACTACAATGACTTTCGTGTTCCGTAATAGCCGCTATTTCGTTTTCTGTCTGATCTGACAGGCGTCGACGATCTTCGTTGGATCGACGGCCTCGCTGTCCACCTGCTCCTCGACAATTTTGCCTTCCTTGTCGATCAGGAATGTCGCGCGCCGCGCGGACGCGATCGTCACGCCGCCGATTTTGTAATCCTTTTCGAGCCCGTAGGCTTTGATCGCCGCGGCATTCATGTCGCCGAGGATCGGAAAGGTGACGCCGTTCTGGATTGCAAAAGCGTGATTGGCGAAGGGGCTGTCAACGCTCACACCCAGGACCTGGGTGTCTGAGCCTTCCAGTTTGGCCATGTTCGCCTGGAAGGCCTTCATCTCGGACGTTCAGCCACCGGTGAACGCGAAGACGAAAAATGCGAGTGCGACCTGCTTCTTGCCTTTGAAATCGTGGAGCGAGACCGGTTTGACTTTCTGGCCGTCGTACTCGAGAAGCGTGAAGTCAGGCGCAACATCACCGACTTTCATCTTCAGCGGCTGGGGCGGCTCTTTCTTTTTCTCCTGACCGAAAACCGGAGCGCCGGTTAGACCGAGCGCCATCATCAAGAGAACTCCCACAATGCGTTTTCGCACGCGGACCTCCTTCGAAAGACGAATGATATGCTGACGGCAGCGCTAGGGGCGCGTCCAGTCCGCGGAAAGGGCCATGCCCACCCACTGAGATTTACCGAAGGTTAACGGACCTTCTTTCAGCCTGACTCGTGCGGACTCCAGGCAAGCAATGAAAGGAGATTCGTATGTTTCCCAATCCGCAGGACGCCCTTCCTCTTCCGGCCAGCCCAAGCCTCGAGCGCTACAGGAAAATCGCGAAGGAGCTCGTCGCAGCCTGTAAGTCCGGCAACATCGCAGGATGGTCGCGAGAATGGGTCGAAGGCCTCGTGAG
>JALYZI010000284.1 GCA_030948915.1 Acidobacteriota bacterium | reverse complement strand
CTGTGACGCTGGACGGTTCGTTCGGCGATCGCGTCGACTACATGAACGTGCGCATCGGGCGGGGCGGCTCGTTCACGCTGACGTCGTCGATGCGTCCGACCACGCATCTAGAGCTGGCCGCCAGCGTCAACCGCGAGTGGCTGAATGTCGGCGTGGGACAGCTGTATGCGGCAGATATCGATCGGCTGAAGGCAACTTATGTGTTCAATGCGCGTTCGCTGGCGCGGATCGTCGCGCAGCGCAGCAATGTCGATCGCAGCGCCTGGCTGTATCACGAGGTCGTCTCTCCTCGGGACGGTGACCTAACACTCTCCGCGCTCTACGGTTATCGCCTCAACTGGCAGACGACGTTCTACATCGGCTATGGCGATTTCCGACTGCTCGACGAGACCGCGCGCCTGCTACCGAACCATCGTTCGGTCTTCATGAAGGCGTCGTATGCCTTCCGGCGGTAGCACGTTGGTTACAAATTGTGACAACCCTGACTGACTGCGTCTCCGTAGTGCGACCATATCGTCGCAAGGACATGGTGCGCATTTTTCGACGGTCCATTCTGTGGCTCGTGCCGGTGGTCGTGATTCCACTGGTCGCGCTGCTGGTGATCCAGTATCGCTTCCTGCGAACGCTGGAGAGCAAGACCGTCTCGGCGCAACGCAGCTGGCTGCGCGACTCGGCCGAGCGCGTGGCGGATGACATCGACGAGTACTATCGGAGCGCGTCGTTGCGCGCCTTGACCCTCGAGCGCGACTGCCTCTGTCAGACGTCGATCATCGCTGCGCATTTCCGGCAGACCCCCGTCGATGGCGCGCGGACGTTCTTCGTCGTCCACTTCGATGGTCCACATGCGTACTATTCTTACTTCTCGCCCACCGGGACGCCGAAGACACTCCTGTCCGGTGAAGAGCAAGCGGTCAAGCTGGCCACCGTGACGTGGCACGTCGCGCACAAGATGAAGCAGGCGATCCCGCACCCGCCCATGAGCGTCGACGAGCGCGACGAGCGCAATCGCATCGTCATGCGTCCGGTCCTCGACGGTACGGAGCACGTCCTCGGCGTCGCCGGCATCATCTTCGACGAGTCCCTGGTCCGCAACGCCATGCTGAGCATGGGATGGCGCTCCATCGCGTCGCATTACAAATCGGACGCCGCCTCGCTGCGGCTTCTCATCGGAGATCACTTCGGGAGACGCAGCGATTTCCGGACCCAGCCCTTCTCGTTCGTTTTCACCAACTGGCGCCTCGGCGTAAAGGACCTGTGCGCGACGCCGGAAGAGCTCGGAGCGCTCGGGTTCAAGAACAACATGATGCTCGGCGGCGGCGTGATGATCGTGCTCTTCGGCGCGATCGGTCTCGCGGTCCAGTCGGCGTCGCGCCAATTGAAGCTCTCGCAGATGAAGAGCGACTTCGTCTCGAACGTCTCGCACGAGCTGCGAACACCGCTGGCCTCCATCCGCGTCTTCGGCGAATACATGCGCCTCGGACGTGTCGTCTCCGAAGAAAAGATGCGCGAATACGGCGAGTACATCGAGGCCGAGAGCCGGCGACTCACGCAACTGATCAACAACATCCTCGACTTCTCCAGGATCGAATCGGCGCAGAAGAAATACAAGATGGGCGAAGAGGATGTCGTTGAGCTGGTGCACGACATCGTCTGCGCTTTCGCGATGCCGCTGCGCGACAACGGCTATCACATCGCCTTCACTGCGCCGGCCGCGATGCTTCCGCCGCTGATCATCGATCGCGACGCGATCGCGCAGGCCATCATGAACCTCCTCGACAACGCCGTGAAGTACTCCAGCGGAAACAAGAATGCCGACGTGATCGTCACCGCCGACGCGGAGCACGTCCGCATCGCAGTCCGCGACCGCGGCATCGGCATTCCTGCTTCCGAGCAGAAGAAGATTTTCGAGAAGTTCTATCGCGTCAGCAGCGGGCTCGTTCACGACGTCAAGGGCAGCGGTCTCGGTCTCGCGATCGTGAATCACGTCGTCAAGGCGCACGGCGGTCGTGTGGAGGTTGCCAGCGCACCCGGCGAAGGCAGCACGTTCACGATCGTCTTGCCGAAACGCGTCGTTGTCGCAGCACCGGTTCGCACGACCAGAACCAATGAAACGGAGGCCGCATGAGCAGGATCCTCGTCGTCGAAGACGATCAAGCGATGTCAGTGGCGCTACGCGACGGCTTCGAGTTCGAGAAGCACGTCGTCGAGATGGCCAGCGATGGCGAAGAAGCGCTGCGCGCCGCGCGCAGCATCGATCACGACGTGATCATCCTCGATGTCATGCTGCCGAAAAAAAGCGGGCTCGATGTCTGCCGCGAGCTGCGCAAGAGCGGCAATAACACGCCGATCATCATGCTGACCGCGCGCGGGCAGGAGGTCGACAAAGTCGTCGGCCTGAAACTGGGCGCCGATGACTACATCACCAAGCCGTTCAGCTTCATGGAGCTGCTCGCGCGGCTGGAGGCGGTCATGCGGCGGACGCGGCGCGAGCTGCCACCCGATCAGGTGGCGTTCGGAGACGTGACGCTCGACTTTCGAAAATATCAGGCCAGCAAGGGCGGCGCGCCGATGGATCTCACGCAGCGCGAGTTTCGCATCCTGCGCTACTTTCTCGATCACTCCAATGCCGTCGTCACGCGCGAAGCACTACTGCATCACGTCTGGGGCTACGATCCATCAGCGATGACGCGGACGGTCGACACGCACGTCGCGCGGCTTCGGCAGAAGATCGAGACGACACCCGCCGAGCCACTGCATCTGCTGACGGTGCACCGCGTCGGCTATCGTTTCGTGCCGTAGCGCCTCAGACCTCGCCGGGAATATGCGTCTTCGCATATTCTTTCGACGTTTGGGGAGGTAGCGATGGCCATCGATGTCGTCATGCCGCAAATGGGGGAATCCATCGCGGAGGGAACCGTCGTCCGGTGGATCAAGAAGCCGGGCGACAAAGTCGAACGCGACGAACCGCTGCTCGAGATTTCCACCGACAAGGTCGATGCCGAGATTCCCTCCCCGGCCGCCGGGACGCTTTCCGAGGTGTTGGTGAAGGAAGGGCAGACGGTGGCGGTGAACTCCGTCGTCGCGCGCATCGCCGGAGAGGGCGATGCCGCCGCGGCAGCCCCGAAGCCGGCACAGGAGGCACCTAAAGCCCCAGCACCGAAGCCGAGTGTGGCGGCGGCCGCCCCTCCCGCCCCCGAGCCGGCGAGGGCGCCGGCCACCGCACAGAAGCCTGCGCCACCACCACAGGCAACCGAGAACCGGCCACCGGCCACCGAAAAAGTCGCCTCCCTCGAAGAGCGGCGCCGCTCGAAATCATCTCCACTCGTTCGAAAAATCGCGGCCGAGAACAACGTCGACATCGGTCAGATCCAGGGTTCCGGAGTCTCCGGCCGCGTAACAAAGAACGACATCCTCGGATTTATCCAGCAGCCGGCGGCCACACCGCAGGCCCCGCAGCAGGAATTCAAGTCGGGCGAATCGATCCGTCTCGAGCCGCTGTCCGTGATGCGCAAGCGGATCGCGCAGCACATGGTGATGTCGAAGCAGACCTCGGCGCACGTCACGACAGTCTTCGAGATCGACTTCACCAACATCGAGAAACTGCGAAATCAGTACAAGGATGACTACGCGTCGCGCGGCGCGAAGCTGACGTACCTGCCGTTCATCGTGCAGGCAATCGTTGCGGGGCTGCGCGACTTCCCCATCGTCAACGCATCGATGGATGAGACCAACGTCATCTATCACCGCGACTACAACATCGGCATCGCGGTCGCGCTGGAGTGGGGATTGATTGTGCCGGTCGTGAAGAACGCCGACGAGAAAAACATCCTCGGCCTCGCCAAGACCATCAACGACCTCGGCGAACGCGCGCGCACGAAGAAATTGAGTCCCGACGATGTACAGGGTGGGACGTTCACGATTACGAATCCGGGCGTCTACGGCGGTCTTTTCGGCACGCCCATCATCAACCAGCCCCAGGTCGCGATCCTCGGCGTCGGCGGCGTCAAGAAACGGCCGATCGTCGTGGAGACCGACGACGGCGACTTCATCGCCATCCGCTCCATGTGCATCCTCTCGCTGACGTTCGACCATCGCCTCATCGACGGGGCGGTGGCGGACCAATTCATGGCGAAGGTGAAATCAGTCCTGGAGGCGGGACAGTTCACTGTGTAGATGTCCCGCCTGGCCCCAGCAGCTCTCGTTGTCTTTCTCGCGACGACGGCATACGCGCAATACGTTCCGCCCGTCCTGAAGGGCATCAAGGGCGAGGCCGAAGGGCGTCGCGCGCTGAAGCCGATCCCTTTCCCGGCCGCTGACGAGAAATGGAATCTCGCGCGATCGAAACATTTCGTGTTCATCAGCAGCGCCGGCGAGAAACGGACGCGCGACATCGCCGCCGGACTCGAGACGCTTGCCGCGGCGCTGACGCAAATGTCCCCGCGCTTCAGCAGCACCTCCGCCGAGACGCGCGTGTTTCTCTTCAGCCGCCATCGCGAAGCGCAGCCGTACTTCGATCTCCTCATCGGCCGCGAAAACGCCCACGTGACGGGGGTCTTCATCTCGCAAAACGATCGCGGGTCGATGCTGATGGAAACCGGCTTCGGATTCGGTTCTGACCGCACGCCGTTCCATGAGCTCATCCACTACCTGATCAACAACGGCGGCCGGCGTCCGCCGCTGTGGATCGAAGAAGGACTCGCGGAATACTTCAGCAACGCCCAGACGCGAAAGGCCGCCATCTACGCAGGCGAGCCGGTGCAACTGCATCTCCAGACGCTGCGGCAGCGAAAGCTGATTCCGCTGCCGCAACTATTCAACGTCGCGCGAGAATCCGATCTGTACAACCTCGCGGACTCGCAAAGGTCGTTCTACGCGCAGAGCTGGGCGCTGGTCGACTGGTTGCTCCGCCAGAATCAGTCGGCGTTCGATGATTTCCTTCGCGACGTCGAGGAAGGAAAAACCGTCGAGGAGGCGCTTCGTACCCGCTATCACAAGCCAATCGAGGACATGACGCAGGCCTTCGACGTTTCTTTCGGCCGGCCATCATTCGGCGTCACTTTGCCGGTGGCGAACGCTGATACGAACGTCGCACTGTCGCCGCTCGATCGTTCGGATCTTCTCTATCAGCTCGGAACATTCTTGTCGGGGATCGAAGAAGGCGGACCGAATGCCGAACGGCATTTCCGGGAAGCGCTGGTGATCAATCCCGCGCACGCGCGCTCTCTAGCGGCGCTCGGAGATTACGAGAAAGCGATCGCGGCCGACCCGAAAGACGCGGACCTCTACCTCGAATACGCTGAATCGCTTCTCGGCAAGGAAATCGGCGCGCTGGCCGAGGCTGATCCGCCGGCGCCCGAGGATGCGGCAAAATTCAGGAAGGTGCGCGAGCTTGCGCAAAAGGCCGTTGAACTCGGCGCCGATCGTGGTCGCGCGTACGGAGACCTCGGCACAACGTACATGGTCGAGAAAGATGCGGACCTCGGCGCCGGTATCAGCGCTCTCGAGAAAAGCCGCGCCCTTCTTCCGGGCCGGCTCGATTACGGCGTGCATCTGTTCGCGATGTACCGCCGGGTCGCAAATCGCGCGAAAGCGGATCCGCTCTTTGCCGACCTCGATCGCGCGCGCAACCCGCAAGTCGCGTATGCGATGCGCGCGACGATCATGCGCGTCGAGCTGGCGCACGCGAATGCGTTCGTGCAGCAGCAGAAGCTCGACGAAGCGGCGGCTGTCATTCGAGATCTCGCCGACAACACTTCCGACTCCGACGCGAAACGCGATCTGATCCATCAGGCCGAGGAGATCACGCGGGCGGCGGCGACGAATCGGGAAATCGAGGCCTACAACAAAGCGATCGGCCAGGTGAACCGCGGCGAATACGCCAGGGCGCTGAAGACGCTCAATCAACTTCTGCTGACGGCGACCGATGCCGGCGTCATTCGCGATGCGAAGAAGCTGCAGGCGCAACTCAACCTGAGGGGGAAAATGTGAGCCGCCTCTGCGAGCTGCGCAATCTCCATCTCGTCACGTACGAGAACGCGATGCACCTGCAGCAGAAACTCGTCGGCCTGCGGCAGACCGATTCGATTCCCGATCAGCTCCTGCTGCTCGAACATCCACCGGTGATCACGCTCGGCCGCGGGGGCGACAGCGCGAACCTGCTCGCTTCACCAGAGACTCTACGGGCACAGCGCGTGCGATTTTTCGAGACGACGCGCGGCGGCGACATCACCTATCACGGCCCCGGCCAGATCGTCGGTTACCCCATCCTGCACCTTGGCGAAGGAAATCGCGACGTGCGCAAATACGTCACGAAGCTCGAGGAGGTGCTGGTCCGCACCGTCGCGGAATACGGAATCACGGCAACGCGCGCCGAGGGCCAGCGCGGGATCTGGGTCGGCGAGAACAAAATCGCGGCGATCGGCGTGCGCATCGCGCGATGGGTGACGTCGCACGGTTTCGCGTTAAATGTGAATACTAATCTCGATCATTTTCAGTTGATCACGCCGTGCGGCATTCAGGGCCGCGGGGTGACGTCGATCGCTCACGAAATCGGGCGCGAGATTCCGATCGAGGACGTCCGCGCGGTTGTCGTCGCGAAATTCGCCGAAGTTTTCGATCGCGACGTCGTCCCGCGCGCAGAGACGATTCGCCTCGTCAAAGTCATGATCCACGACGACCATCGCGTCCTGCTGCTGCATCGCAAACCGGAGCGCGGCAATTTCTGGCAGCCGATCACCGGCTCCATTGAAGCAGGCGAATCGCCGATGGACACCGCACGGCGCGAGATCGCCGAGGAGACCGGGCATCCCGGAGAGCCGGAGGCGCTCGATTTGCGGCAGTCGTTCATGATCGAGTCGCACTATCTCGAGACGCTCTACCCGACGCCGATCATCGCGAGCGAGACCGGTTTCTTCGCGCGGCTGAGCTCATCGGCGCTGATCCGCATCGACGCCGACGAGCACGACGACTTCGGCTGGTTTACGTTTGGTGAGGCCTATGAAAGGATCCGCTGGACCGATGATCGTGAGGCGCTGGAGCGTCTGGAAGGCCGGTTGGGAGGTCTCGAAGGTCCGGGGTCTCGCAGCGTAGACACCCCGAGACCGCGAAACCCCGAGACCGCGAAACCATGAACAAACGAGCCGGCATTCGCCCCCAATGGTTAAAGATCCGCGTGCCCGGCGACCTCAATCAACTTCCGGTTGCGAAGCTGATGAACGACCTCGCGCTGAATACCGTCTGTCAGGAAGCGCGCTGCCCGAATATTTTCGAATGCTGGGCGGCCGGCACCGCGACGTTCATGGTGTTAGGCGAGATCTGCACGCGGCGTTGCACGTTCTGCGCGGTCTCGCGCGGAACGCCGGGATTCGCTGATCCCGATGAGCCGCGGCGCGTTGCCGAAGCCGTCGAGCGGATGGGCGTTCGCCACGCCGTCATCACGATGGTCAATCGCGATGACATGCCGGACGGCGGAGCGGATCACATCGCGCAGACGGTGTTAGCAGTGCGCGAACGCACCGGTGCGGCAGTCGAAGTCCTGATCTCCGACCTCGAAGGCAACCGCGACGCACTGGACGTTGTCATCCACGCGAAACCGGAAGTCCTCGCGCACAACATCGAGACCGTGCCGCGTCTTTACGCGCAGGTCAGGCCGGTCGCGAAATACGCGCGGTCGCTGGAAGTTCTCCGATGGGCGCACGAAGCCGGCATGCTCACCAAATCGAGTCTGATGCTCGGACTCGGCGAAACCGCAGACGAAATCCTCGATGTCGCACGCGATCTGCGCGCTGCAGGCGTCGATATTTTCACGATGGGACAGTACCTCGCGCCGACCGAGCGCCACCATCCCGTACGCCGCTACTACACTCCCGATGAGTTCGCGGAGCTCGGCCGAAAAAGCATGCAACTCGGCTTTCAACACGTCGAATCGGCGCCGCTCGTGCGAAGTTCCTATATGGCACACCGTGCCTTAGAATCGACGGCTCATGCCGCGAGTAACGTTCGAGGATCAGGCGAAAGCGGCTGAATTTCCTGAAGGGCGGACACTTCTGTCGTGCGCGCTGGAGATGGGAGTCACCATCAGTCACGTCTGCGGCGGCGACGGAGCGTGCGGCACGTGCCGGGTGGAGGTCATCGACCTCTGGGAAGCGCTGACGCCTCCCACCCCCGATGAGACGTACAAGGAATTGGAGAGCCCATATCGCTTGTCTTGTCAGGCGAAGCTCGTCCGCGATGTGATCGTGAAAGTGGCAAAGGTGGAGTGATGACGGCAGTCGAATCGACAAACACGAAACTCACCGAGCAACAACTCGCGCTGATGATGCAGTACACGGTCGAGGCTTACAAAACGTTCGAAAAGCTCGCCGAGAATCTGCCCAATCCGCTGACGGCGCAGACATTCAAGCAGTTCGCGGTCGACGAGCGTGAGAGCCGCGATCTGCTGGAGATGAAGATCGCCGCCGTCGGCGCCACCAAAGTCCGCACCACGCTCGCGGGTGACCTCCGATTCCAGGACATCCTGGAAGGCGATCTCTCCTATCGCGAGACGACCGAGGCGCTGATCGCACGCGAGAAGACGATGGAGAAGAAGCTCGTTGAGATCACGCGCGGCGCGTCGATGGCCGACCGTTACGTGCTGATCTACCTGGCAGCAACCAAGCGGGCGCACATCGTCGAGCTCGAGCGCGAGCTGGAACTGATCAAGATCGACCGCGACTGGTTCAAGCGCGAAGACGCGGAATTCCGCATCGTTCACGGACCGAAATCGGAATGAACATCCAACTCTCCCCTGCCGCCGTCGAACATCTCCGTCACGATCTCGACGGACGCGTTCTGCGCATCGCCTTCACAACCGGCTGCGGGGGCAGCGGCTATCGCCTCGGCTACGCTCCCGAACCGGTCGACAGCGACGAAGTGATCGCGATCGATGGCGTCCGGGTCGCGCTCGATTCAATGTCCGCGTCGCGCCTCGATGGCGCCGTCATCGAGTACGACGCCGACGAAGACGGCTACCTTCTCGAGCACCCCGACGCCGTCAGCGCAGTCTGGTGCGGATGATGGGCGCTGGACTCGGCAATGGGAAGCGTCAAATTCGCACCGGCGTGGTGGGGCACTTCTAGCGTCCGGCCGCGAAGTCGACCGCGAAATACGTGATGATCAAATCGGCGCCGGCGCGTTTGATCGACGTGAGGATCTCGTTCATGACGCGCGTGCCGTCGATCCAGCCGCGCTCCGCGGCAGCCTTCACCATCGCGTATTCGCCGCTGACGTTGTAGGCGGCGATCGGAAGGTCGAAGTTCTCGCGCGCGGCACGGATGACATCGAGATACGAGAGCGCGGGCTTGACCATGATCATGTCCGCTCCTTCCTCGACATCGAGCTCCATCTCGCGCAACGCCTCGCGAACGTTCGCGGGATCCATCTGATACGTGCGGCGATCGCCGAATTGCGGCGCCGATTCGGCGGCCTCGCGAAACGGCCCGTAAAAACCGGACGCGAATTTTGCGGAGTACGCCATGATGCCGACTTCGCTCATCCGCTCTTCATCGAGCGCCGTGCGGATCGCCCCCACCCGCCCATCCATCATGTCGGACGGCGCGACGAAGTCGGCTCCTGCCTGCGCAAACGACACGGCCTGTTTCGCAAGCAAAGGCAAGGTTGCATCATTGTCAACATCTTGACCATTGACGACGCCGCAGTGTCCGTGATCGGTGTACTCGCACAGGCAGACATCGGCCATGACGGTCATTTGCGGGACCGCGCTCTTGATGGCCTCGATCGCGGACTGCACCGGTCCCGACGGATCCCACGATGCCGATCCGCTGGCGTCTTTCGATTCCGGAAGCCCAAAAAGCAGCACGGCGCGAATTCCGGCATCGTAGGCGCGCAGGCTCTGGTCGACCGCCTCGCGCACGCGGTTGTGCCATACGCCGGGCATCGATCGGATTTCGACGTGCGGCCTGCTGTCCGGAACGACAAACAGCGGAAAGATCAAATCCTCGGCGTGCACGACTGTCTCGCGCACGAGCGCGCGGATCGAGTCCGTTCTGCGCAGACGCCGCGGACGTTTCGTCAGGTCCGCCTGCGCCGACGCCGGCTCAGTACTCGGGGTCGCCGGGAACTTCTTTGGTATCGTCCTCATCTTCTTCGTCGCCTACACCCCAGAAAAAGTCGCGTGCACAACCGGCGGAACAGAATCGGCGGCCGGTCCTCTTGAACGCGTGGTCGTTGCAGAAATACTTTCCGCACACCAGACAACGCTCGAGCAGCGCCTCGGTGGCAGTGTCTCCGCAAACGAGACAGCGGCGTTCTTCGAGACTGATTTCCATGGCCCGCGGGGCGAAATTTTCAGCGCCTCAACGCGTTCAGTATAAGCTGCCCCCCGAGTGGCGGTGTAGCTCAGATGGTTAGAGCGGGCGTCTCATAAGCGCTAGGTCACAGGTTCGACTCCTGTCACCGCCACCATTTGATCAGGCGTCAGGTGTCAGGTGTCAGGCCTCAGGCGTCAGATGTTGTCAGTTTCTTCCTGACGCCTGACGCCCGAGGCCTGACGCCTGATCAGTGCGATTGCGTTCCCTCCGGCCACACAATGAACGATCCGCTCGAGAAGACGATGTCGCAGTCGAACTCCGTCGTCGGTCCGGCGGTGTAGGAGTTGCCGCTGAATTGGCCATCACGCCCGGGTGAGCGGATCGCGTAAGTCGAAGCCTGCGGGCCACCGATCGGATGGTCGAGCGCGAAGTCGAGCGGCAATCCCCAGCCGTCTGTCCGCGGAATGGTGCGCATGTAGGTCGGCGAAAGAAGCGTCGTCAGGTCGCTGTAGGTGATCGTCGACGTCGGCATGTTGAAGGTAGCGGCGGCGGCGTTGTACGACTTCGTGTCGACCGCGCGCGACTCCCACGCGATCGCCAGGCTGCGGATGTCGGCCATCGTCCGTTTCTGTTTTGCCTTCTGGAGGGCATTGAGGTAATTGGCCATGGCAACGGCCGCGATGATGCCGATGATCGCCACCACGATCAGCACCTCGAGGATCGTGAAGCCTCTCCGCCGGCGCATGCTCAAGTGTAACCTTGATTCGTGATCGTCAATGCGGCGCAGGCATTCCTGGAGACGCACGGCATTCGCGGCCCGTTGCTGGTCGCAGTTTCGGGCGGTCCCGATTCGACCGCGCTGCTGCTCGCGCTTCACGAGATCGGCCTGCCGATTTCGGCAGCGCACATCAACCATCATCTTCGCGGCGCCGAGTCGGATGCCGATCAGCAGTTCGTCCGCGAGATGTGCGCGCGCCTCGGCATCGCGCTCCGCGTCGCCGACGGCTCCCTCGATCCCGATCAGATTCGCCGCCACGGTATCGAAGCTGCCGCGCGCGACGTGCGTCACGCCCGGCTTCACGAGATTCGAAGCGAAACCGGCGCCTCGCACATCGCCACCGCACATCAGAAAAATGACCAGGCCGAAACGATCCTGATGCGTCTCATGACCGGCGGCGGACTCGCCGGCCTGCGCGGGATTCATCCCGTCCGCGCCGACGGGGTCATCCGTCCCCTGCTTGATGTCTCGCGCGATCAGATCGAAGCGTTTCTACGACAGCGTGGAGTCGTGCCGCGTATCGACCGATCAAATTCCGATCCGCGTTTTCTTCGCAATCGAGTGAGGGCCCTGCTGACGCAATTCGATGCGAGCGTGATCGATAACCTCGCGGCCGTCGCGCGTCACGGGCGCGAACAATGGACGATTCTCGAGGAGATCGTCGATCGACTCGACACCGGCAAGGCGACGCGCGACGAGACGCGATTCAAAACCCTTCCTCCGGAGCCGTGGCTGCGGCGCGCGCTTCTGCATCGCCACATCCGGCGCCTCGACCCGAGTTCCCGCGATGTCTCCGCCACCGATCTCGAACGGCTCGCCTCAGAGCTCGATTCGCTGAAGCGCGTCAGCGTGACCCGGAATCTCGAGCTGCTGCGCCGGCGAGGCGAATGGATCCTGCGGCGTAAACCCGAGCCGGTCGACGAGTTCGAGATCGAGTTGACGGCCGGCGAGTCGGCTTACATCCCTCAGATCGGCGCTACCATCCGGATCGGTCCACAGGCCACCGGGAACCGGCCACGCTTCCAGCTACCCGCGAGTAGTGAGCCGAAATTCACCATCCGCAACCGCCGCGACGGCGACCGATTTCACCCCCTCGGCATGCCCCGCGAGAAAAAGCTGAAGGATTTCCTGATTGATCGTAAAATTCCGAGCGAATTTCGCGACCGGATTCCTCTCGTGCTGTGGCGTGGCAGAATCGTCCTCCTGGCGGGCGTAGAGGTCTCCGAGGCCTTCAAGATCACGGGCGAGGGCAAGGTGTACGAGGTTGCCATTGAGGAAACGAATCAAGAAGGCGTTCAGCGACAGACAGATCGCCAAGCGGATCGATAAGCTCGGCGCGACCATCCGCAAGGACGCCGGCAAGGCCGAAGTCTTCCTCCTCGGCGTCCTCAAGGGAACGTCGTTCTTCCTCGCCGATCTCATGCGCGCGATCCCCGGCGACGTAACCTACGGCTTCATCGATGTCATCCGTGACATGGCCGACACCGGCCCCACCGCCATGGAGATCGATTACCTGCAGTGGTCCGACATTGCGGGCCGCAGCGTCTATCTATTGAAGGATGTCGTGTCGACGGGCGTCATCGAGACGTATCTGTTGATGCAGCTTCGGCAGAAGAATCCGCGAAGCCTCAAGCTGGTGGCTCTCGTCGATCGTCCCGAGCTTCGCACGGTGCAGCTGGATGTCGATTTTCGGGCGTTCGAGGCCGATCATCATGGTGCTTTCGTCGGCTACGGGCTGGAGTGGGACGGAAAGCACGGCAACCTGCCTTACATCGGACGCGTATAGTGGGTCATCGGCGTTAGCCGTTCGCCGCTAGCCAATCGGCAAACGGCAGCGAAGCGTTCGGCCAACGGCGAACCAGCATAGAATTTCCATACGGGCAGTACCGTTACTAAGCCGTGGCACGGCTGAAGCATCGCGTGCTGCCCTGGAGGCCATTTTTTGAATTCCACCGTCAAGACCGCGCTCCTGTGGGTGGTCATCATCGTCCTCGTCTTTCTGCTCTGGAGCCTGTTCCAGACGACGAAGGGCACCAGCGAGCCGATCCCATTCAGCAAATTCCTCGATCAAGTCAATTCCGGAATGGTCGAAAAAGTGACCATTCGCGGCGATGAGATCCGCGGCGAGACGAAAGTCGGCACGCCGGGCGGGAAGCACGAATTTCACACCACCGGTCCGAGCAACTATCCGGCAATGATCGACTTGCTCCGTCAGAAGGGCGTGGCGACAGAGTTCGAGCCGCCGCAGAACACCGGCTTCATCACCGCGCTCATCACGTGGGCGCCGGTCTTGTTCCTCATCGGCCTCTGGATCTTTTTCATGCGCCAGATGCAGGCCGGCGGGAACAAGGCGCTCTCATTCGGGAAATCGAAGGCCAAGCTGCTTTCGGGCAGCGCGAAGAAAGTCACTTTCAAGGACGTAGCCGGCGTCGATGAGGCCAAGCTCGAGCTCCACGAGATCATCGAGTTCCTCAAAGAGCCGCAGAAGTTCACCAAGCTCGGCGGAAAGATTCCGAAGGGCGTGTTGCTGATGGGGCCTCCGGGCACCGGCAAGACGCTCCTCGCGCGCGCCATCGCGGGGGAGGCCAACGCGCCGTTCTTCTCGATCTCCGGATCGGATTTCGTCGAGATGTTCGTCGGCGTCGGCGCGTCGCGCGTCCGCGACCTGTTCGAGCAGGGAAAGAAGAACGCGCCGTGCATCATCTTCATCGATGAGATCGACGCCGTCGGCCGCCATCGTGGCGCCGGACTGGGCGGCGGTCACGACGAGCGCGAACAGACTCTCAATCAGCTTCTCGTCGAAATGGACGGGTTCGAATCGAACGACGGCGTGATTCTCGTCGCCGCGACGAACCGTCCCGACGTTCTCGATCCCGCCCTCCTCCGCCCCGGCCGTTTCGATCGCCGCGTGGTCGTCGATCTTCCCGACCTCAAGGGACGCGAGGGCATCCTCCGCGTGCACACGCGCAACATCCCGCTGGCCGAAGATGTCGATGCCAGCATCCTCGCGCGCGGCACACCGGGATTCTCAGGCGCCGATCTCGCGAACCTCGTCAACGAGGCCGCGCTCAACGCGGCGCGCTACGACAAGAAAAAAGTGCAGATGATCGACTTCGAATTCGCCAAGGACAAGGTCCTGATGGGCGTCGAGCGCAAGTCGATGGTCATGAGCGATCGCGAGAAACGGAACACCGCCTATCACGAGTCGGGTCACACGATCGTTGCGGCCATCCTGCCGGCGGCCGATCCGCTGCACAAAGTCACCATCATCCCGCGCGGCCGCGCGCTCGGCCTCACGCAGCAGTTGCCGGTCGAGGACAAGTATTCGTACTCGAAGCGGTATCTGGAATCGAATCTCGCCGTGCTGATGGGCGGACGCATTGCCGAGGAGATTTTCCTCAGCGAGATCACGACGGGCGCCGGAAACGACATCGAGCGCGCGACGCAGCTCGCTCGCCGCATGGTCTGCGAGTGGGGCATGTCCGAGCTCGGGCCGGCAACCTTCGGCAAGAAAGAAGAAGCCATTTTCCTCGGCCGCGAATTCGCGCAGCATCAGGACTACTCCGAGGCAACGGCGATCGAGATCGATAAGGAAGTCAGAAGGATTCTCGACAAGGCCTACAAGACTGCGCACGAGATCATCTCGAACAACAAGCAGTCGCTCGACAAGATCGCGCGCAAGCTCCTCGAGCGCGAAACGCTCGAAGGTTGGGAAGTCAACGACGTGCTTCGGGAAGACACCGGCATCGACTACATCAAGATGAAGGAGTACTACCCCGAGGAAGCGAGCCCCGGCGAGAAGATGACGATCGCGCCGGGCAGCGGTCCGTCGACCGATGTGCCGCTTCCGGTGAACCCACCTCCGCAGCGCGAATCGTAACGCGGGCAGCTCGGACCAGGCGACAACGTGCCGCGCAGCGGCGCGGTTCTGCTATCGTCTCCTGAGTGGCGAGCGTCCCTCTCGACGCGAGAACTCCATCTCAGAAGCGCATCGCGGCGGCGCTGCAGCACCGCTTTTTTCTGCGCGTGCACATGACCGCGATTTTGGCCGCCACGATTCTCGTCGGACTCGCGACGACGTACCTTCTCTATCGGATTCACCTGAAAGTCTTCGCGATCCGATATGGACTCGCCGTATTCACCGCGTATGCCGCGTTCGTAGGCTTCATCAAAATCTGGCTGTGGTACGTCGAGTACTGCGGCCGTAGCCGATCGAGCGGCACGGCTGACGACTGGTTCGACTGCATCAACTTCAGCGGAAGCGGTTCGAGCTCGGGATCCGGCGTCTCCTTCAGCGGTGGCGGCGGAAAATTCGGCGGTGGTGGCGCCAGCGGCGGCTGGGCCTCGGAGAGCAACGCGCAGGCCTCCCCGGTCCTCGTCGCGCCGCCGCCGAAGTCGTCATCATCATCTTTCTCCTCGAAGAGCTCATCCAAGAGCTCCGGCGGCGGGCTTGGTGACGACCTCGGCGAATTGATCCTGGTGCTGCTGATCATCGCGCTGGTCTGCGCGATCATCGCGTCATTCATCTGGATCGTGTGGGCCGCGCCCGCGATCTTGAGCGAAGTCGTCTTCAATGCCGTCCTGGCCGGCGCGCTCGCGCGTCACGCGCATCGCGCGACGTGTGGAGATTGGATCGGCGGCGTGATCAAGAAGACCGCCATCCCGTTCGTTCTGATCCTCGCCCTTTCGGTGACGATGGGATGGTGGGCGCAGCACATCTGTCCCAGTGCGCTGCGCCTCAAGGATGCGTTCCACTGCATCAAGACTCAGTAGCGCCAATGTCCGGCTATGAACACGCGATGAAATCCAATGCGTTCATAGTGTGCGGGAACCCAGACGGCTGCGACACGAGGCGGGCGAACGACGACGGCCGTCGTGCATGCGGCGGTGGATAAGCTGAGTGCAATGAGCAGCGCGGTGATTGTGCGTTTCATGTTGATGACCTCCGTGCTCAAGAGACGGGCGATGCGCATCGTGCGTTGACGCGCGATCGTGACGCGGATCACATGGACCTCGCGATTTTCGACATCGATGGAACGCTGATCGACAGCAACGCCGTCGACAACGCATGTTTTCTCGCGTCACTTGGAACTTCTGCCGATCGGATCGACTGGAACGACTATCCGCATCACACCGATCGAGGGCTGACGCACGAGTTCCTGCGGCGCAAGTGGTCGCGCGATCCTCTAGAGGAAGACATCGCGCACCACCGCGCGGTATTCATCGATGCCTTGCGTGCGCGCATCACGACGCTCGAGGAGATTCGCGGCGCGCGCGCGTTCATCGAGCTGCTCCGCGAGCGCGGATGGGAGATCGCGCTGGCAACCGGCGCGTGGTCAGAATCCGCACGATTGAAACTCGCCGCCGCGGGCTTCCCTCCCACCCTCCCGCTCGCCTGCTGCGACGAGTGGCCGTCGCGCGAGGAGATCGTGTCAGGCGCGATCGGCGGCCGCAAATACGATCGCATCGTGGTCTTCGGTGACGGCTGGTGGGACGTCCGAGCGGCGCGCAATCTCAATTTGCCATTCATCGGCGTGGGGGGCGCCGCGAAAGGCGCGGCCGAGAGCATCGTGGATTTCAGCGACCCGGAGGAAGTATTCACGATGATGATGCGCGCCCGACCACCCGGTCTGGCATAGCGTTCGCGATACCATCGCGCCATGACTCGCCTCGCCGATATGACGGTTTCTGATCTCATGAAGCTGCGGGGAAAGATTCGTGGTCTGTTCGCCGCGAACGAGGTCCAGACATTTGAAGACGCTGCGCAGCGGGTCGTCGACCTCTTCAGAAGAGAGTTGTTGGACGACCGGGGTGAACCAGCATGCGCCTTGATCCGCATTTACAAGACGCATCGTTTCGCGCTGCTGCCGGACGATCTGAAGCGGTTCGCCCTCTCGCGCGAGCCGGCCGCCGAGTCGCTACGCGAACTACGATGCCTCGTGATGATGGCGACCGCGGGCGATGAGCCCCAGTGGAACTCGAGGCAGCAGTCCAGAGACCACCAGGCAATCCCCCTGTCGAGTGAGGCAGCTGTCGCTGAGGCTCCGATGGTTTCCCAGCTCATCCAGCAGCTCGGTATTCGGGTTGCCGCGGTTTTGCGTCCCGACCCGGCGCTGCTGCTGGATATGGAGGGGACAGCGCAGAACGTGTTCTACATCCCTGTCGCGCAAGGCAGTCAGTACATCCCGGCACAGGAAGAATTTGTAAAACGCTACGGAATCCAATCGGTGGTCGGATTCGGCGGTCTGTTGTCGTCCGGTGACCTCGTCGCCGGGATTCTGTTCTCAAAGGTTCCCGTGTCCGCCGCTGTCGCCGACCACTTCAAGGTCATCGGGTTGAATTTCAAACTCGTGATGCTGCCCTTCGCGCGTAAACAGGCGTTTCGAGAAGATGCCTCGAGAACAGAGCGATAAGATTCCACCGATGCAGGACGTCGTCGATTTCATCCTCGAGCTGGACAAGCTCAAGGGCGTCACACGCAAAACGCGTCCGCTCGGCCTCGATCGGTACGAGAATTCGGCGGAGCACAGCTGGCAGATTGCACTTCTCGCGGCGTCGCTCGTGCCGTATGCGGAAACTCCGATCGACATCGACCGCGTGATCTGCATGCTGCTCGTTCACGACATCGGCGAGATCGATACCGGCGACACGATGGTCTACGTCGAAGGCGGATGGGATGAGCGCAAAGCGGCCGAGCGCGCGGCGGTAACGCGGATCTTCGGCATGCTGGCCGAAGAGCAGCGCACAAAGTTCATGGCGCTGTGGGACGAATTCGATGCAGCGCAAACGCCGGAAGCGCGCTTCGCGCACGCCGCCGACCGCGCGATGCCGGTTCTGCTCAATCTCGCTAACAAAGGACAAAGCTGGCGTGAGAACGGGATCAGCCACGAACGGGTCGTCCGGCGCGTCGGTCCGCCGATCCAGGCCGGCTGCCCTGCGCTGTGGGACTACCTCGAAGCTCGCCTCGAGGACGTACGCCGCAAAGGCTGGTTCGGCGCTGAATGACGGATCGCCTCGAATTCCGACACTCGCCGCAAAAGCAACTCGGGCTCGCCGTCCTCGGATGCCTTCTCGTTGCTGCGTCCTTCTACATGGCGACGCATCACCACGATCCCGTCTACCGCGTTGTCGGATGGGCCGGCGTCGGACTGTTCATTCTCACCACGGCGGTCGCCATCAAACGCATGGTCGCCGGCGGCACTCCGCTCGTTTTTGATCGCGCCGGTATCAGTTTCCCGACGGGGACGTTTGGTCTGCTGCCGTGGTCGGAGATCAAAAGCTACTCAGTGGTGACAGCGCGAGGGAACGACTTCCTGGCGCTGACCTTCAACGATCCCGAGCGCGTGCTGGCCCGAGTGTCCGCTGTCAAACGCAAGTGGGCGCTCGCCAACAAGGGCCTTGGTTTCGGACATTGGTCTCTTACGTTCATAGGACTCACGCCCGGTCTCGATGAGGCCGTCGCGTTCATCAGCCAATACGTTTCGGCATCGGTATAGTGTCGCGATGCAAAAAATCACAGATCGTAAAGATCGCGCGCTACGGAGATGCCGGACCGGGACCAAAGGGAACGGTGATGGTCGTGGAGTTCGAGCTGAACGGAGAGCAATTCGTAGCCTTGAACGGCGGCCCCGATTTCAAGTTCACCGAGGCGATTTCGTTCGTCGTGAATTGCGAGTCGCAGCAGGAAGTCGATTATTTCTGGGAGAAGCTCTCGGCAGGCGGCCAGGAAGTTCAATGCGGGTGGCTCAAGGACAAGTTCGGGTTGTCGTGGCAGGTCGTTCCCACCATCATGTCCAGGCTGCTGAGCGGCCCTGATCCCGCGAAGTCCCAGCGAGTCATGAAGGCAATGCTCGAGATGATCAAGATTGACATCGCCACCCTGCAGCGGGCGTACGACGGCAAGTAGCTCACCTCAGTCAAAATCCGCCAGCTCGTAAAGCGGACTCCATTGTTTCCCACGGACCGTCGCTTTCCGCTTTCACGTCGCGCTCGGACCACTGCATCGCCTCGTCCCACGATTTGATCTTGTCCAACAGACTTCCGCCTCGCGGCGTCCCGCCGTCGCTGTTGTTTCCCGCATTTGCCATCATCGTCGTCGTCCTCCTGCTATGGCGTCGAACGGGACGGCGCGAAAACGACACCGGTGCGAACTTTTTTTTCTGCAGCCGTACAAACTGAGGTGACCAGCGCCATCGAGACCGGACTCCCATCGGACGACAAATTCTCGGCCGCGCTGCGCGGATTCGGCCCTCTCGGGATCGTCGCGATCCTTGCCATCCTTCTGAGCGGAAATGTTTTCGTCGGTCCGATGATCGCGTTGCCGATCGGTGCTGCGCTAGTGCTGGTCTGGCGATCGCTGTCGCGGACGCCATGGAGCGCGATCGGCTATGTGCGCCCGAGGAGTTGGATTTTGACGGCGGCGGCCGGCATCACCTTCGGCGTGGCATTCAAATTCGCGATGAAGGCCGTCGTGATGCCGCTTGTCGGCGCCCCGGCGATCAATCCGACGTACCACTTCCTGGCGGGAAATCGCGCGATGCTGCCGGCTGCGATCTGGGCGATGTTCGTGGCGGGTTTCGGCGAAGAAACCGTTTTTCGCGGCTGGATGTTCGAACGCCTCGGCAAACTCCTCGGGTCGACCGTGGCCGTCAGATCAACGATCGTGATCCTCACTTCGATCTTGTTTGGACTCGGCCACTACATGAACCAGGGCATCCCTGGCGTCGAGCAGGCGGCGATCGTCGGACTCGTGCTTGGGACGATCTTCGCGATGACCGGCAGAGTCTTCATGCTGATGATCGCGCACGCAGCTTTCGATCTGACCGCGCTGTGGATGATCTACTGCGATCTCGAAACGCACATCGCGCACCTTGTGTTCAAATAGCGCGACCGTGGGCCGGAACCGCGCCGCTTCGCTTCGCTCCAAATGCCAGACGGCCTTTGCGGTAGGCTTAGCCGCGATGCGCGTCTTGTCAATCCTGATCCTATGCGTCGCCTCGACCGCGTTCGCTGCCGATGAGTTCACGCTCTACGATCTCCTCCCACCCGACACACACCAATTCGCGATCACCTACGATGTGACGCAAGCGCGCGAGGGGGCGGCACTTTTCTTCAATCCGATCCGTCCCGGGTCGGTTGCCTCGAAAGAGCGCGTGATTGCGCGCGCGACGGGAGCCGACCTGCAGTTCGAAGTCGTAAGCGGAAAGGAAGCGAAGGCCAGCGGGCTCGTTTCCGAAAAAACCGCCGACGATGCGCAGTTCATCCGCGTCCATCTTCCGGGGCCGGTACCGAAAGGCGGACAAACGCGCATCCGCATCATCAAGACCTACACCGACGCCGCTTCGTATTACCTCAAAGACGGTCAATTGATCTTCGACCGGCCGCTCGGCATCAAACGCAACGTCGTGCTGCTTCCAAAAGGCTGGGAGCTGATCGGATCCGCATCGCCGGCGATCGTATCGACCGATGACGACGGCCGTATTCGCCTCAGCTTCCTCAACGATCGCGACGATCAGCTTCCCGTGAAAATCTCCGCCAGGAGGTTGCCGTGAAAACGATGGTGGCGGCGCTGCTTCTCGTTCCGACGCTCCTCGTGGCGCAGGAGTCATTTCATCGCGCCGAACAGGACCGCGAGATCAGTTACTGGCTTCTCGATCCGGCGACGCATCAGTTTCGAATCTCTCACGACTTCACGGTCACGCGCGCGGGACAGAAATCAGTCCACAGCTTCGTGCGTAAAGGAAGCCTCGTCTCCCCTGACGCGAAGATGATCGATCTCGACACCGGCAAACCGCTGGAAACGCACAATGTCGCCGGCAAGGACGTCAACGCGCTCGGCTACTACCCGAGCAAAGTCGAGCCGGACTCAGTCGCGGTGCAGGGCGATCTATCCGATGCGGTCGCGGAAGGTCGATCGAAGCGAATCCGCGTCGAGGAGACCTACACCGATCCGGTCGGATACGCGCTGGAGGGCGGTGAGCTGGTCTGGAAGCGCACGCTCGGCCGTCCGCTGAACTACGTCACCCTCCCCGCCGGCTGGCTGCTGTCCTCGGTTAACACACCCGCGATTATTTCCCTCGACGAAGAGGGCCGCGTCAAACTGCGGTTCGCAAACACGCGCAACGACGAGCTGTCGGTGACGATCAAGGCGCGCAAACGCGGCGGAGCGCCGGCTTCCAGCCGGCCGGTCGCGCGGGCTT
>JALYZI010000238.1 GCA_030948915.1 Acidobacteriota bacterium | reverse complement strand
ATGCTGTCGACGCGTCCATCCTGCTGGTAGTGAAATCGGACCAGATTTCCGGGACGCAGCCGCCGGAGATCGAACGAGTGCGAGATCTCGCGGATGACCGCGGCACTCTCCATGCGATCGACGCCGCCGTCGCTCAGAACCGAATCGAGCGTGTCGCCGGCCTCGACCGTCAGGACGATCGAGTGCGCGGGAAGGGCCGCCGGTTGCGGCACGGAAAGATCGGTGTATCGAAGCGCCGGATGCGATGCGCCGAGTGAGAACTCGGGAGTGATCGCGGAGGGATTGATCGCAGCAAGGAGAAGCGAAGCTGGTACTACCGCAGCAACGAGCGCTCCTGGGCGCTTCAGCTTGTTCATCGAACCGACTTTCCGCGATCGTACCACGGTCCCGTCCGCCCTCCCTCCCGCGGTTCTAGCTGCCGCCGGCCGGCGTGAATGACAGAATGGTCAGAGGAGCCTTTTGCGAATCGTCCCGGAATGGATCGGGCTTCTTGTACGACGCCGGGACGAGGAAAAGTTCCGCCGGCACAGACGCTTTCGCCTCGATCGAGGTGATGGTCAGCTCGCGGATCTGCGTGCGTGTCGGGCGGAAGACATCGGACAGCTTCGATCCCGGAACATCGGACCGCCGCGTCGACGTGGATACCGACATCGTCTGTTTGAGCGCGAAGCCTTTGATCTTGGTGTTCTCGGTCGTGATGAGTTCGTCGAGATCGGGATTTCCCGTGTGGATGCTGCCGGTGGCGAGGAACGTCTCAGCGACATTGTCGAACGCCTGCGTCACCCACTTGTCGATGATCTCGTGGACCGTTTGCGTCAGCGGAATCGTGCCGAACTGGAGCGTGATGTCGTAGTCGAGCGTCAACCGGTAGTGCTCGGTCGGCAGACCTGCGATCATCGTGTGCTCTTCGATGCGAGAGACATTGACCTTTTTGTTCGCGATGGTGATGTGCGCCGCGCCGATCGATGTGGCCACGCCGCCGGCGTTCACCTCAACGTAGGTCTTGCGGGTCGGGTCGACGAACATCAGCGTCTTCGACCCGTTCGTGGAGATGACGTAAGTGCCGGGCGCGAAACCGTTGCCGGCGACGAACTCCACCCGCGACCTGTCGCCGTCGATCACTCCCCGGCCCGTCATGTCGGTCGACGGGACCGACTCGAGGTCGGAATGCGTGGTTTGACGGAACTCGTACTGAATCGCCGCAGATACACTGTGCGCCAACGCCAGGATCGCTATACCCACCAACACCCGTCTCATAGTTAACCTCTGTTTTTATTGAGTATACATCGCCCATCAGGAAATACGGACCTGGAAGGTGGCGTTGGTGCTGCCGCATGCCACCCCTGAGACTCCTTTCCGCCGCGATTTGTGCGGCCGCGATGTGTGCCCCGGTCTTCGCGGCGCGCAGCGTCGATCCGAATTCGCTCGACGAAGTCATCCGAAAAGTTCAGGAGCAACAGAAGACGACCAGCACGCTGGAAGCAGATTTCCGTCAGGAGAAAATCCTGGCGCTGCTGGCGAAGCCCGAGGTTTCGACCGGGCATTTCACGTTCTCGAAACCGAACAATGTGCTGTGGCGCTACGGCGCGCCGAAGCGCGTCGAGATGTTGATCGCGAACGGCATGCTCACCACGTACTATCCCGACCTCAACAAAGCCGAGCAGATCGAGGTCAAGCGCTATCAGGACCGCATCTTCAAATACATGGGAGCCAGCGGAGCGATCGACGAGCTGGCGTCCTATTTCGATTTCACATTCCGGAACGTTTCCACTGCACCGTCGTTCGAGCTCGATCTGAAGCCGAAGACCAAAGGCATCGCGAAACGCGTGCGGCACATCAAGATCTGGATCGACAAGAAGAGCTATCTGACGACGAAATTCGAATACACGGAAGGCGATGGCGACATCACCCGCTACGAGTTCACGAACGTTCGCGTCAATCAGCCGATCGAGCAGCGGCGCTTCACGCTGAATCTGCCCGCGACTGTTCGCGTCGAGACGATGAAGCTGCAGTGAGTCCTGAGTGCTGAGTCCTGAGTCCTGAGTGGCGCAGCACCTGACGTTCGCACTCCTCAATCTCGACGGCGCCGCACGGTTAGGCCGAATTCAAACGGCGCACGGCCCCGTCGACACCCCGGTATTCATGCCGGTAGGCACAGCGGCCTCCGTAAAGTCCCTCACAACTGAACAATTGAAACAACTCAGGACTCAGGACTCAGGACTCAGGACTGGTCCTCAAATCATCCTCAACAACACCTACCATCTGATGCTGCGACCCGGCATCGATCTGCTGGAGCGCCTGGGCGGCGTCCACAAGTTCATGTCGTGGGATCGCGCCGTGCTCTCCGACTCCGGCGGCTACCAGGTGTTCTCGCTCTCCGCGATTCGAAAAATCCGCGAGGAGGGCGTCGAGTTTCGCAGCCACCTCGACGGCTCGCAGCTTTTTCTGTCGCCGGAGAAATCGATCGAGATTCAGATGCGCATGGGCGTCGACATCGCGATGGCGTTCGACGAATGTCCCGCGCACGGCCTCCCGCATGCCGACGTCGAGCGCTCGATGGATCTCACGCATCGGTGGGCACGTCGATCGCTGGCTGTTCGCCGCCGGCCGTTGGCCGTTTTTGGCATCGCGCAAGGCGGAGTCTTTCCGGATCTTCGCAAACGGAGTGTCGAGGAAATCGCGTCGATGGATTTTGACGGCGTCGCGCTCGGCGGCGTTGCGGTCGGGGAATCGAAAGACGAGATGTTCGACACGATCCGATTCGCGGCGCCCCTGATGCCGAAGGACAAGCCGCGCTATCTGATGGGCGTCGGCACGCCCGAGGATCTGCTGAACGCAGTCGCTGCCGGGATCGACATGTTCGACTGCGTCATGCCGACGCGTAACGCCCGCAACGGATCGCTCTTCACGAGCGCCGGAAAGGTCGCAATCAAGAACGCGCGCTACGCCGACGATCAGGGTCCCCTCGACCCGGAGTGCTCCTGCGTCACCTGCCGGACGGTCTCGAGGGCCTACCTGCGGCATCTTTTCGTCAGCGGCGAGATTGCCGGACTGGTGTACAACACCATCCATAACGTCTCGTTTTACCTTGACTTAATGGGGAAGGTTCGGCAAGCTATCGCGTCCAATTCGTTCGCGGCTTTCCGCGAAGCCTTCCTGTTGCATTTGACTCGAGAAAACGATTGATGAACACCCTAGCTCTGCTTCTTCAAGCCGGTAGCGATTCCACGATCGCTTTCCTGATCAATATCCTGCCGATCGCGGCGATTTTCCTCGTCTTCTACTTCCTCGTCATCGGTCCGGCGAATAAGCAAAAGCGGAAAACGCAGGAGATGCTGAGCTCGCTGAAAAAAGGGGATCGCGTAACGACATCCGGTGGGATTTACGGGACAGTTCAGGGTGTTGAGCCGGAAGTCGTTTACCTCAGAATTGCGGATAACGTCAAAGTGAAAGTCGCCCGCTCCGCGATCACCGGCATCCAGGCCGGTGAGGGGGAGCAAGTTTGACCCGGAGGAGATCTTGAATCGAAGTCTTTGGTGGAAGATCGCGCTGATTGTCGCAATCCTCGTGGTTTTCGTAGTGGTACTCATTCCGGGAGTCCTCTCGAATGAGCCGATCCGTCGCGGCCTCGATCTCAAAGGCGGAACGCATCTCGTGATGCGCGTCAACGTTGGCGACGCGACGCGCCTCGAAGTGGATCAGGCGTCGGAAGCGCTCAAGACGCAGGCGGGAAAAAACAACCTGCCGGTTCCGACGACGCGCCGGATCAATGACACGACGTTCGTCGCGATCGCGCCGGCCGGCATCAGCACTGCCGAATACGAACGGCTCGCGAAGGACTACCTGCCGACGTTCGAGATGAGCCGCACACCCGACGGCGCGCTGCAATTCAAAATGAAACCTGCCGCCGCCAGCGCGATCGAGCGCGACACCATCGATCACGCCGTCGAGACCATCCGCAACCGCGTAGACGCCCTCGGCGTCACTGAGCCGCTCATCGCCCCGGAAAGCGGAAATCGCATCGTCATTCAGCTTCCGGGCGTTGACGACCCCGCGCGCGTGAAGGACATCATCAAGACCACCGCGCAGTTGCAGTTCCGACTTGTCGAAGGCAATCCATCCTCCGATTCCAAGGCGACGCTCGACAGCGTTCCGCCTAATATGAAGAACGACGTCGAAGTGCTGCCCGGAACTGCGACCGACGAGCTCGGGCGCGCGGCAGGTGTCGAATTCTACGCAATCAGGAAGACGATCCCGGTCAGCGGAACGGACCTGAAGAACGCCCGCGTGCAGAAGGGACGCCTCGGCGAGCCGAACGTCGGCTTCTCGCTCACTCCCGACGGCGGGCGCAAGTTCGGTGAGCTCACCGGCCCGAATGTCGGCCGTCGCCTCGCGATCGTTCTCGACAACAAAGTCGTCTCCGCTCCTCGCATCAACAACAAGATCGAAGACCAGGGCGTGATCGAAGGCAACTTCACGACGCAGCAGGCCGCCGATCTCTCGCTGGTTCTGCGCAGCGGATCGCTTCCTGCTTCGCTGACGACTCTCGAAGAGCGCACCGTCGGTCCTTCGCTCGGCAAGGACTCGATCCGCAGCGGCGTGCTCGCGGCCGCCATCGGCTTCATCGCGCTCATCCTGGCCGTCATCTTTTACTACCGAGGGGCGGGCATCAACGCGATCCTGGCTCTGATGCTCAACCTGGTCATCATTCTCGGGATGATGGCGATCTTCAAGGCGACGCTGACGCTGCCCGGAATCGCCGGCATCATCCTGACTCTCGGTATGGCCGTCGACTCGAACGTGCTGGTCTTCGAGCGCATCCGTGAAGAGCTGCGGGACGGCAAGACCGTCCGCGCCGCGATCGAGAACGGCTTCTCGCGCGCGTTCGGCACGATCATCGACACGCACATGACCACCATCATCTCGGCGCTCTTTCTCCTGCAGTTCGGGACGGGGCCGATCAAGGGTTTCGCCGTCACACTGCTGACCGGTCTGTTCGCTTCGGTCTTCACGGCTTTCTTCGTGTCGCGCGTGATCTTCGACATCACGTACAAGCCGCAGGAACGGCCGCAGACAATCAGCATTTAATATGACGAGGATTTATCATGCAGATTTTTGTTAATACCCATTACGATTTCGTCAAATACCGCTTCTACGCGGTCGCGTTCTCGCTGCTGGTGATGGCCGTCGGTGCGGCGCTTTTCATGCAGCACGGCGTCAACTGGGGCATCGACTTCGCCGGCGGCGCCAACATCGTCTTGAAATTCAAAGATCAGGTGCCGATGGACCGTCTCCGCGCCGATCTGGCCGACGCTTCCATTCAGCAGTACGGAAAAACCGATCAGAATTCAGTTCTGATTCGCCTGCCGCAACAGCATCGCGAAGGTGACTACGCCGGACAGACCGTAGCGAAGCTCAACCGCGATCTGAATCCGCAGGGCGCCAGCGGAAAACTCGATCTCAATTTCCAGGGCCGCGACCGTCTGACCGAGCTGCTGGTCAGCACCGACCCCGACACCAGAGGAACACGTCCCGATGCGCGCGCGTACTACGCGAAAATCGCGGAGAACATCATCAACAGACGCTCCGAGCTCGGACTCTTCACCGACATGCAGCAGGTGCGGTCAGCGCCGGGCGTCACGACGGGAGTTGCCCGCGTCATCAACGACCGCTGCTTTTTGGGTGCCTTCAACGTCCTCAATCAGGAAACTGTCGGGCCACAGGTCGGTCGCGAGCTGCAGCAGAAGGCCATCTGGGCCGTCGTGCTGTCGACGCTCGCGATGGGCGCCTACCTCTGGCTGCGATTCGATCTGATGTTCGGCGTCGCCGCGGTGATCTGCATCATCCACGACGTCCTGGTCTCGCTCGCGTTCCTCGCCATCATTAGCGGTGAGTTCTCGCTCAACATCGTCGCGGCGCTTCTGCTGATCGTCGGCTACTCGATCAACGACACGGTCGTGACGTACGACCGCGTCCGCGAGAATCGCCGCAAGCTGAAGACGCGCGCAACGCTCGAGGAACAGCTCAATCTCGCGATGAACCAGACGCTGTCGCGAACGATTCTGACTTCCGGCTCGGTGGTCATCGTGCTGGTCGCGCTGATTCTGTTCGGCGGAAGGGTCATCCACGAGTTCGCGCTGATCCTTCTGGTGGGCGTCATCGCCGGCACGTACTCGACCGTGACGATCGTCCCCGCGGTTGCCATCGCGTGGAACAACCTCACCGGACGGAAACACGACATCGCCGGCCCGGCTCGGCGCATGGAGGCCGTGCCGCCTCGCGAAGAGCCGACGACGCGCAAGCGCAAAGCGGTCTGACACGCTCGTCCACACAACAGGAACGCAACAGTGGGCAGCAATGACTCCCCACAGGCCGCGGCTGGATTCGCCAGGCCGATATAATCCGCCGCCATGGCGGATCAGAGCCGCGACGACGCTCTCGAATATCACTCCCGCAACCGGCCCGGCAAAACCGAGGTTGTTCCCACCAAACCGACGGCGACACAGCGCGACCTCGCGCTCGCCTACACCCCCGGCGTCGCGAAACCATGTCTGGAGATTGCGAGGAATCCCGGCGACATCTACAAGTACACGAATCGCGGCAACCTCGTTGCCGTAATCACGAACGGCACCGCCGTCCTCGGGCTCGGAAACATCGGTCCCGGCGCGGGAAAACCTGTGATGGAAGGCAAGGCGGTGCTCTTCAAGCGATTCGCGGACATCGATGTATTCGATCTCGAGCTCGAAACGCGCGACACCGAGGAGTTCATCAGGGCGGTCAAGCTTCTGGAGCCGACGTTCGGTGGCATCAACCTCGAGGACATTGCCGCTCCGGCGTGTTTCGAGATTGAAGATCGACTCAAGAAGGAGATGAAGATCCCTGTTTTCCACGACGATCAGCACGGCACCGCGATCATCTCGGCGGCCGCGCTGCAGAACGCGCTGGAAGTTGCCGGCAAGAAAATCGGGAAGGTGAGGCTCGTCATCAGCGGCGCGGGCGCTGCGGCCATGGGCTGTCTGCGGCTGTACATCAAGATGGGATTGCGCAAAGAGAACGTGATCCTGACCGACAGCCACGGCGTGATCTTCAAGGGCCGCACGATCGACATGACTCCCTACAAAGAGGAGTTCGCGGCCGACACAAAAGCGCGGACGCTCGCGGAGGCATTCAAGGGCGCCGACGTTTTCATCGGGCTGTCGGTTGGCGGCATCGTGACGAAGGAAATGATTCAGTCGATGGCCAAGGATCCCATCGTCTTCGCGATGGCCAACCCCGATCCCGAGATCGGCTATGAGGAAGCGCGGGCGGCACGTGCCGATCTGATCATGGCGACCGGCCGCTCCGACTTTCCAAACCAGGTCAACAACGTCCTCGGATTTCCCTTCATCTTTCGCGGCGCGCTCGATTGCCGGGCGACGACGATCAACGATGCGATGAAGCTGGCCGCGTCGCAGGCGCTGGCCGAGCTGGCGAAAGAAGAAGTTCCCGATTCCGTTCTGCGCGCCTACGCAACGGAGCGATTCACATTCGGCCGCGACTACCTCATTCCTAAGCCGTTCGATCATCGCGTCCTGCTCAATGTTCCGCCGGCGGTTGCCAGAGCGGCGGCGGAAACAGGAGTGGCGCAGGAACCGATCACCGACTTCGATGCGTATCGCCGCCGGCTCGAGAAATTGTTAGGCCGCGCCCGCGGAATCATGCATGGCATGTATGACCGCGCGAAACGCGATCCGAAGCGCATCGTTTTTCCGGAAGGCGATCAGGAAAAGATCATCCGCGCCGCCAAGATCCTCATCGAAGAGAGTCTGGCCGAACCGATCCTGCTCGTGAAAGAGGAAGTCGCGGCGCCACTGCTCCGGAAGCACAACGTCGATCGATCGAAGATCTCGATCATCGACATCACGAAATCGCCGAAGTTCGAGGAGTACGCGCACCGCTTCCATCAGTTGCGGAAGCGGCGCGGAATCACCGCTCCCGACGCGCGGCGGATTCTGAACAGCCGGAACTATTACGCGATGCTGATGGTCGACGCCGGCGACGCGGACGGCGTCATCGCCGGACTTCACGCTTACTACCCGGCCACCGTCCGCCCCGCCCTCCAGATCATCAAGACCAGGCCGGGCGTCAAGAATGTCTCAGGCGCCTACCTGCTGATGTTCAAGAACCAGATGCTGGTGCTCGCCGACACGACCGTCAACATCGATCCGACCGCCGAGCAGCTGGCGGAGATCGCGGCGCTCACTGCAGAGACAGCGCGGCGATTCGATCTCGTACCGCGCGTCGCAATGGTTTCCTTTTCGAATTTCGGATCGACGCAGCATCCGGAGGCCGAAAAAGTCCGCGACGCCGTTCGCATTCTGAACGAGCGCCATCCCGACCTCATCGTCGACGGCGAAATGCAGGCCGACACCGCGGTCGTGCCGTACATCGCACACGACGACTATCCGTGGAGCGTGATTCAGGGCGACGCCAACGTGCTGATCTTTCCGAATCTGGACGCCGCCAACGCCGCGTACAAACTGTTGTGGCGGGTGGGTGGGGCGGAAGTCATCGGTCCGATTCTTCAGGGACTCGCGAAGCCGGTGCACGTGCTGCAGCGCGGCGTCGACGTCAATGACATCGTGAACATGGCCGCCATCGCGGTCATCGATGCGCAGAATGTCGAGCGGCCGCTTCTGCGCAAAAAGTCGCGTTAGCAGGCGACGTTCCGGTCGGGTTGAGCGGGTGTGACGCAGCTTCGGACGAGCGTACTGAGCACCGTGATGTCGAAGGGTTTCGGCAGAAACGCGCAGATGCCTTTGTCCATCGCGCCCGCCAGTTCCGGTCCGCGGTTGGCGCTCACGATGATCACTGGAATCGACTGCAGCTCCGGCTCGGCGGCCCGTTCGCGCAAAACATCCCATCCGGAAACGATCGGCATCATCAGGTCGAGGACAACCACCGACGGGTGTTCCTGCCGCATGATCTCGAGCGCTTCCTTGCCGTTCGCGGCTTCGGAAAAGGTGTAGCCGTCCCGCCGGAGCGCGGCCATGATCATGCGACGGATGCTTGGATCGTCGTCGACGACGAGAACATGCAAAGGCTTTCCCCCTGTGTTGCCACTCAAGCTTTGGACCTACTGCGCCGGAAATGCTTGCAAAATCAAGGCCTTGCGGAACAAATATTTGACTCCACAATGTTTAAACACGCGCACATGAAGGTCGCCGTCGCAATGTCGGGCGGAGTCGACTCCTCGACTGCCGCATACATTCTCAAGTCCGCCGGGCACGACGTTGTGGGTTTGTCGATGCAGATGTACGACAACCTGACCAACGCCGACTCGACCTATGGAGGATGCTGCACGATCGATGATCTTGCCGACGCGCGACGTGTCGCCTGGCAACTCGAGATTCCGCACTTCACATTGAACCTGGAGGAGAATTTTCACGAAAAAGTCATCGATCCATTCGTGAAGTCGTATCTCAGCGGAACGACGCCCAGTCCCTGTGTCCTGTGCAACACCCACGTGAAGTTCGATCTGTTTCATCAGAAAGCACAGGCGATCGGCGCCGAGAAGATCGCGACCGGACACTACGCGCGGATCACGCAGCCGAACGGCGTACTCGAACTGCGCAAAGCCAAGGATCTCGCCAAGGATCAATCGTATTTTCTGTTCGAGCTCAACCAGGTCCAGCTCCGCGAAGCGCTCTTCCCCCTCGGCGATCTCACCAAGCCCGAGGTGCGGGCGATTGCCGCGCGGGCGGGACTGAGTGTTGCGCGAAAGAAAGAATCGTACGAGATCTGCTTCGTCCCGCAGAAGGACGGCTATGCGTCGATCGTCGAGCGCGAGGGGGGAATCGTTCGAGGCGAAGGCGCCGGCGAGATCGTCGACATGGATGGCAACGTCGTCGGTCAGCACGATGGCTACTATCAGTTCACGATCGGGCAGCGCCGGGGACTGCAGGTCGGTGGCAGCACAAGCCGAACGTACGTCATCGACGTCAACGCGTTCACCAGACGCGTGACCATGGGTCCCGCTTCCGCACTCGAGCGCTCCGAGCTGATCGCCGAGCGCGTGCACTGGATCAGCGGTGAAGCTCCATCGGGATCGATCGAGATCCAGGCGCGCGTGCGGTCGCGAGCCGCCGATGTCGCGGCGACCGTGACTCCGTTGGCTGCCGATCGCGCGCGTGTGACGTTCGCGCAGAAGCTTCGTGCGGTTGCGCCGGGACAGGCCGTCGTTTTCTATGACGAGGATCTCTGTCTGGGCGGCGGCTGGATCGCGCGCGACTAGAAGGGTGCAGTGGAGTCTCGCGTCTCCGCGAGTCCCTTCAATGCGATCGCCGGCTGACGCACCGAACGCGTTGAGGCGTTACTTCGAGATCTCTTTGCCCTTGTCGATCACCTTCACCGTGGCGGTCGATCCCGGATAGCGATCGCCGCCCGCGATCGGTTCCGCGCGTCCGCCGAGGCAACCGGAGAGAAAGTTCTCGGCGCGGGCGTTGAAGTCGATCGAATTCTCCGGGCGCGCGAAGCCGTGGCCTTCGTCGCTGTAGATCACGTAGGTCACCGACCCGCCGTTTTTCTGAATGGCATCGACGATCTGCTCGGACTCCGCTTTGTTGACGCGCGGATCGTTCGCGCCCTGACCGATGAGCAGCGGACGCTTGATCTGATTCGCTTTGAACAGCGGCGATGCGTTGCGAATCAGATCGGCATCTTTCGGATCGTCGGGATTGCCCATCCGCGTGTCGAACACCTCCCGGAACGCTTTCCAGTAAGGAGGAATGGATCCGATGAGGGTCTTCAGGTTGGAAGGGCCGACGATGTCGACGCCGCACGCGAAGTAATCGGGCGTGAATGTCATGCCGGCCAGTGTTGCGTATCCCCCGTAAGAGCCGCCCATGACAGCGATGCGCTTTGGATCGGCGTAGCCCTGTTTGACTGCCCAGTTTCCGGCGTCGATCAGGTCGTCGTGCATCTTGAGTCCCCACTGCTTGTCGCCGGCGTGGAGGAACTTTTTTCCGTAGCCGGTCGATCCGCGGTAGTTCGGCTGCAGAACGGCATAACCGCGATTGGCGAGCCATTGCGGAAATCCGCGATAGCCCCACGTGTCGCGTGCCCACGGTCCGCCGTGGATGAACATGACCATCGGAAGGTTCTTCGGCTCGACGCCGGCTGGCAGCGTGAGGTAGGCATTCATGTTCATGCCGTCGCGCGTCTTGATCACGACTGGCTTCATCTGCGCCAGTTGCAGGTTGTCGAGTCTCGGCTGTGCGCTGAAGAGCAGCGTGCCTTTCCTGGCGGTGCGGTCCCACACGTACCAGCGCGTCGGTCCGCGGTCGGACGTGAACGCCACCAGCCAGTTCTTGTCGGCGTAGTCGCGATTGACGACTGTGAAGTCGCCGTCGTTGAGTTTCGCGATTCCTTCGAAATCACTTTTGACCGACGGGTCGATCACCATCCAGTTGCGTCGTCCTGGTTCGAACGACACTGCTTCGACTGCACGGTTGTTCGGGTTCACCATCACGATGCCGGCGTCGACGGCGTCCGACGATGCGATCACTTTCTCGGTGCCGCTCGCAATTTCGCGGCGCACGACGCGTGCGGTGTCGCTTCCGACCGATGTTTCGAGATACACGCCCTTCCCGTCGTCGGTGACATCCTCGAGGTTCAGATTGTCTTCGGGCCCGACTTTGATCAGCGAGCGCCAGCTCGATTGCGGGTTGTCGCGGATGAGGATTTCCGTTCCGCCGTCCGGCGTGGAGGCCTGCGCCGCGACTACGTTGAGGTTCTTGTCGGTTGCGTAGCCGAGGACGCTGCCTGGATTGGCGGCCTCCAGGACCAGCGCGCCGGTGGAAAGCGTCAGACGATACGCGTCGAAGAGCTGTTTGTTCCGTGCGTTCATCGTCACGATGATCTGATCGGGTACGTTGCGCTCGACGGACGAGATCTCGGCGCGAACTCCCTGGAACGCGGTGTAGTCGCGAACAGTGCCGGCGTCGAGATCGACGCCGTAGACGTGGAAGTTCTCGTCGCCGTCGTTGTCCTGGTGGTACAGAAGCGTTTTGTTGTCAGGCGCCCAGCTGTAATTGCGGATGCCGCGCTTCTTGTCCGCGGTCACCATCTTGTCGTCGTCCTTGCCGATGGTTTTGATCCACACCTGCAGGACGTTTTTCTTGTCGGGCGCGAGCCACGCGAGACGCTTTCCGTCGGGCGAGAGCTGCGGATTCGCGCGCTCGGGATTTCCGAACAGAACATCGCGGGGAATCAGCGGCGGCAGATCGGCGAACAGAGGAGCGACGCCGAACAGAGCGATGGCAAGCGACAGAAGCCGGGCAATCTTTTTCATGACCCGCGCATTCTATCCGCAGATGGTCTGCTACGATTTGCCCTTCAGCCAAAGCCAGGAGGTTCCGATGAAAGCCGTGAGGGTCCTCGCTCTGTTTGTTTTCGCTCTGTGCGCAGTCCCGCTGTTTGCTTCGCCGGTCGCCGGCTACATCAAGATCGACGGCGTTCCGGGCTCGTCGAAGGATCCTGCGCATCCAGCCTGGATCGAGCTCTACTCGTTTGCCTGGGACATGCCCAACGCGGTTGCCGCTCACAAGTGCTCATCGAGCAACCTTGCGTCATTCGTGGCGGGCTCCGGGCCTACGGGTTCCGGCGAGATGATGCTCTCGCAAATGTGCCGGGCGCATACGCCCGTTGCTCAGATGACAGTCGATATCCTGGGAGGGGAGCGTCACGTTTTACAGAACATTCAGTTCACAACATGTCATCACGTCGGCGATCCTCCGGGAGATTTCGAAGCCATACGCTATAACCACTGTGCGAGTCACCCGACTCCGCCCAGTCGTCCAAAGTAACCCCTACTCGACCGTCACGCTCTTCGCCAGATTCCTCGGCTGATCGACATCGCATCCGCGCCGCAGGGCGATGTGGTACGCGAGAAGCTGGGTCGGCACGACCGCCAGAATCGGCTGCAGCGGCTCGGTGGTCCACGGAATCTCGATCACATCGTCGGCCAGCCTGCTGATCGCGTCGTCGCCTTCGTCGCAGATGACGATCAGCTTTCCGTCGCGCGCTTTCACTTCCTGCAGATTCGAAACAACCTTGTCGTAGACCGGCGTGTGCGTCGCGATCGCGACGACCGGCATGTTCTCGTCGATGAGTGCGATCGGTCCGTGTTTCATCTCACCGGCCGGATAGCCTTCGGCGTGGATGTAGGAGACTTCCTTCAGCTTGAGCGCTCCTTCGAGCGCGATCGGATACTGAATCCCGCGGCCGAGAAAGAGAAAATCCTGCGATTTGTAGTAGCGATGCGCGAGGTCCTCGATCTGCTTCTCTTTCTTGAGGATCATCTCCAGCTTCTGCGGAATGACACGCAGTTCGTGCATGGAATACCGCAGATCGTCGCCGTTCTCGCCGCGGAGCTGCCGGATGTACATCGCGAGGAGAACGAAAGCGGTCAGCTGCGTCGTGAATGCCTTTGTCGACGCGACGCCGATTTCCGGGCCGGCGTTGGTGTAGATGACTCCATCCGACATGCGCGTGGCCGCTGCGCCGATCACATTGCAGATCGTGATCAGCTTCGCGCCTTTGGCTTTCGCTTCCTGCATGCCGGCGATCGTGTCGGCGGTCTCGCCCGATTGCGTCACGCCGATCACCAGCGTCTTGTCGTCGACCATCGGGTTGCGATAGCGATACTCCGATCCGTAATCGACCTCGATCGGGATGCGCGCCGCTTCTTCCAGCAGAAACTTTCCGACGAGCCCGGCGTGCCACGACGTTCCGCACGCCACCACATGCACGCGCGTGAACCGCGACCACTCCTCGGGCGTGAATTGCAGATCGTTGAAGTAGATCTCGCCCGACTCTTCGAACATCCGTCCGTTGAACGTGTCGCGCACCGCGCGCGGCTGCTCGTGGATCTCCTTGAGCATGTAGTGCCGGTAGCCTTCTTTCTCGGCCATGACGGCATCCCACATGATTTTTTTCGGCGGACGATTGACCGGTTGATCGTTGCCGTCGAATACGCGGACGGCCTTCTGATCGGCGATCGCATACTCGCCGTCCTCGAGATAGATGATGTTGCGGGTGTACGCGAGAAGCGGCGCGACGTCGGAGGCGATGATGTTTTCGTTTTCGCCGAGGCCGATGACGAGTGGGGGGCCGAACTTGGCGGCGACGATCGTCCCCGGCTCGTTGCCGTCGATCATCACCAGCGCGTAGTGTCCCTGGAGCTCTTTCAGCGTTCTCTTCACGGCGTCGACGAATTTCGCGCCGCTCTTCAGGTTCTCCTCGATCAGATGCGCGACCACTTCGGTGTCGGTCTCGGTCTTGAACTGATGTCCCGCTTTCTGCAGGCGCTGTTTGAGCGGCAGAAAGTTTTCGATGATGCCGTTGTGGATCACGACGACTTGTCCCGTGCAGTCGCGGTGCGGATGGGCATTGTTTTCGTTCGGTTTTCCATGGGTCGCCCAGCGCGTGTGGCCCATGCCGAACGTGCCTTTGATCGGCTTGTCGCTGAGCTTCGCCTCGAGGTTGTTGAGCTTTCCCTCGGCGCGCACGACTTCCACGCCCTGGCCATTGACGACCGCAATGCCGGCGCTGTCGTAACCGCGGTATTCGAGTTTTTTCAGGCCGCCGATGAGGACCGGCACGACATCACGAGAGCCGACGTATCCGATGATTCCGCACATTTCGTTATCCGTTCCGTTGAGTTTTGTCCGTTAGAATCCGCCGCGTGAAGAAACTGGGCGCCGCGGCGCTGATCCTGGTTGTGGCGTGCGGCAAGCGTGGCGATCCGCATCCGCCGGTTCCCGTCATCCCCAAGGCGATCAGCGATCTGGTTGTAGCACAGCGCGGACCCAAAGTAATTCTCTCCTGGAGTTTCCCTTCGCTGACGACCGCCGGCCAGAAGCTCGGCGCGATTCGCCGCATCGTTCTCTATCGATACACAGAAGAACTGCCGGTGGGCCAGCCGCCGCGCGATTCGAAATCGCTGCTACCGGGAGACATCGATCCGACAGTTCCAACTGCTGTCTCTCTCTTTGCGAAGGTTCCGCCAATCGGACCGCAGCAGTTCACGCGGCTGCGGCAGCGCATCGACAGTATTGAGAGCGCCGATCTGCCGAGCGCGACCGTAGGCGCGAAACTCGTCTATGAGGATTCGCCCCCTTTTCACAGCTCGGACGGACGGGCCGTGCGGATCAACTACGCCGCAGTCACGGAAGGGACGATCGCCCGCAGCGAGATGTCGAACATCGCGACGATCGTCCCGATCGATGTGCCCATGCCGCCCGATTCCGTCACGGCGGCCGCAAAGCCGGAAGGCATCGTGCTGACGTGGAAGGCTCCCGAAAAAGCGATCACGGGAACCGAGAAGCCGCGCGTCGTCGGCTACAACGTTTATCGAACGGCGCCGAATCAGACCGCCGATCAACTCTCCACGCCGGTGAACCCGACACCGATTTCGAAGACGACCTACACCGATGTGCCGGCGTACGGTCCGTATCAATATGTCGTGACCGCGGTTTCCGCGACGGGAACGCAGCGCATCGAAAGCGATCCCTCCGCCGCCGTAACGGCGCAGTTCAAGGATCTGCAGCCGCCGTCCGCCCCGACAGGTCTGACGGCGCTGGTCGAGACAAAAGCGGTTCGCCTGGTGTGGGACGCTGTCGATGCGCCCGACCTCGCCGGCTACCGAATCTGGCGCACCGAAGGCACCGGACTGCAGGAGCTGAAGCCAGTCGGCAAAGTGCCGCTGGCGTTCGATCACCCGCTCACGCAGACGAACTACACCGATGCGACCGTGCATCCGGGCATTTCGTATTTCTACGAAGTCAGTTCCGTCGACAAGAGCGGCAACGAGAGCAAGCCCGCGAAGACGGATTGGGTGCTGGTGCCGAAGACGCCGTAGACCTCAGGGCCATTCGACGCGGCGATCTTCGAGGAGCATACGATTCCCGCGTCCATCGATCACTTCGGGCTGAATGTCGGTGTGTTGCCAGACTCCCGATGGCCGCGTGGAGAAGCGCGCATACCATTTCGGTTTCGGGGTCGCGGGATACCACGGGAAGATTTTCATGAGCGACGGATCGGTCAGGAGCTCGGTCGGAAGGCGAATCGTTCCGTTGTTTACGAGCAGATTCACCTGGCGAATTCCGGCTGGCGAAAATGCGTAGCCGAAGATCTGCGTATTGTTCGTGACGGTGTTGCCGGACGACGGAGACATGAAATCACCGAAGGTGTTTTCGTTGGGCGTCGGTTCGCCGCGCAACATGGCATCGAGATCGGGCGACGGTCGCGGAGTGCCGACCGTCGCGAAGAGCCAGTCGCCGCGAATTCCGCCGTCGAAGCGGCGAATGAATGCGAGATCGCGCTTGTCCACCGAACGTCGCAGCCAATTGCGTCCCGGGAGATCGAATCCGTCCGCGTGAACGATGACGTGAGAAACGCCGAGTCGTTTTAGCTGGGGAAGGAGGTCAACCGACCACTCATCGAGCATGCGCCGAATGCGTTCGTATTCGGGCGGCGTGAATCCGGAAACGCCATTGACCATCGGCTTGTGATGCACGGTCGAGCGGAGCATCACGGCGTATTCGCTCAGCGGCAGCGTCGGCAGCTCAATGATCCCGCGGGGGTTGTTCGCGGCTACCCACCGCTCGACCGGCCGATCGTCGGTCGCCGTGATGTACCAGAGGATCGGTGCCGCACGCAGCTCGATAATAAATAGCGCTGTTAATACTATATAAATCCAAGCGCGTTTTGTCGCGAGTATCGAGGCTGCAACTGCGATCAAAATCGCCAATCCGATATAGGAGATGGCCGCCCATCGGGCGGGTACGCGAATCGCTCGAAAGCCAGGAACCCACGAAAAAAGAAATCGATAAAAGATCGTATGGAGGCCGAGCGATCCGACAAAGCCGATCGCAATCCAGGTTGCGGCAATCTTCAGAGCTCGGCCATCGCGAGATAGGAATCCGACAGCGGCGAGAAGGATGGATAGCGCACCGGGAAAAAGCCAGCGCTCCGGATCGATGCTCGAGTCCTGGAGGGGCGTGTACATTCGATTGCGGTCGCTGCTGACCAGCCAATCGGATGGTGTCGCCGAGAAAGCCTTCGTTTCACTCCACGATCTGCGCATGCCGTAGAGGCGAGCAGCTTCGAAGTACGGGAACAGAAATGCCACGAGAAGCGCGATCGCAATGGCGGTACAAACCGCGAGACGAAGAATCGGCGCCTGAACGATCGCAACGGTTACAGCGATTGCGATCGTTCCAAACAGCAGCCAGTGAACGTTGCAAAGGCCGTTGAACAGAAACGCTGAAGCGAAAAGCGCTGCGCGCCGCCAGATCGGCCTTTCGACGTACCAGAGAAGCGCTGTCAGCATCAATGCGAGCGTTCCGCCCCAGACGTGCTGAACGTGGGACAAGTGCGTGAAACGAAAGGGGACGAACGCGTAGAAGGCGCCGCAAACCACCCCGGCGGCCGCGCTGCCCGTGATTAGTCGGCCGAGGAGGTAGGCAGCGAAGCCGGAGAAGGCGAAGCCGGCCAGAATCGCGAGATTGTGAGCCGCGATCGGTCCGATCCCTATCGCGCGAAATGGAAAGAGCAGCAGCGCGATGCCGTAGAGATTCTCGCTGTAAGCCAGCGAGTATCGATTCGGATAAAAGGCGTTTGCATCGAACAATTTCAACGGACGATGAAAGGTCGCGTACCAGTCCCAATCGAGAATCCACGTGTTGATGTACGGATCCCCTCGATCCGCGACCGCCCGATTGAGATTGGGGACGAGTGGCCACGTCATCAAGATCGCCAGAATCAGAAAGAGGACCGCCGCTCCGGTGTGCTGCTTCGGCATTACACGACCGCGGCTGTCAGCAGCTCGCACAGCCGCGCCGGATCGCTCGTCGGCTCGGCGCACGCGTACGCTTCGCAGAGATACGCCATGACGCGGCTCGCATCGCGGTTTTCCATCAGCGGCAGATCGGAAGATCCGGCGCCGGCGACCAGGATGCGATGCGGGAGAAATTCCTCGCCGACGACGCGCCGGAGCGCGCGGAACGCCGCATCGCTCGTCGCGCCGGTGATCGCGATCTCCTTCGGCTGCCCTGCTCGCCACTCGGCGACGCCGAGTAGGAAGCCGAATCCGGAAGGATAGCGGTCAACGACGGGCATCAGCGATTCCAGCGCACGCGTCGCGACCTCGGCGTACTCCTCGCGGCCGAACAGCAACGCATGTCGCAACAGAACATCGCACGCCACTGAGTTTCCGGACGGTGTCGCGTTGTCGAAGAGATCCTTCGGACGCGTGATCAGCTTCTCGTGATCGACCGGCGTGTCGTAAAAGCCGCCATTTTCATCATCCGAAAAACGCGTGCGGATCTGTTCGAGCAGTTGATTCGCGGCGTCGAGATATCGGCGTTCGTGGACCGCCTCGTACGCCAGCGTCAATCCCCAGGCCACGCCTGAATAATCTTCGAGCAGGCCGGGAATCGCTGCGTGCCGAATCAGACGTCCGTTTACATCGATGCGCTTGATCAGGAAATCGGCGTTCTTTCGAACGACGTCGTCGTATCGATCGAACGCCAGGGATGCATCCGCGAAGGCCGCCAGCATCCAGCCGTTCCACCCCGAGAGAATCTTTTCGTCGCGCGCCGGCCAGACTCGCTCGGATCGCAACCCGTACAGCTTGCACTTTCCGCGTGCGACGAGATCGGCGTGCTGCTCGACATCTCCAACGGCGTGAAGAATGTTGGCGCCTTCCCAATTGCCGCGCTGCGTGACGCCGAACAGCTCGGAGAAAACGCGCCCTTCCTCATCGCCTAACACGCGCATGACGTCGTCGCGCGACCAGACGTAGAACTTTCCCTCTATGCCTTCGCTGTCGGCGTCGAGTGTCGAATAGAAGCCTCCCTCGGGCGATGTCATCTCACGCTGCACGAAGCCGAGGATCTCGTTTGCGATGCGCGCGAAGAAGGGGTCCTTCGTCCACTGCCACGCGCGCGTGTAGAGGCGGGCGAGCAGCGCGTTGTCGTATAGCATCTTCTCGAAGTGCGGAACGAGCCACTCGGCGTCGGTCGAGTAGCGATAGAAGCCGCCGCCGATCTGGTCGTACATTCCGCCGCGCGCCATCTTCGTCAGCGTGGTGGTGATCATTTCCCGATATTCACGATTGTTTGTGCGATCTGCCACCTGCATCAGAAAATCGAGCGTCATCGACGGCGGAAATTTCGGCGCGCTTCCGAATCCGCCGTGAACGCTGTCGTAGTTTTTCGCAATCGACGCCGCCGCCCGATCGAGCGTGCTGCGATCGACGCTGCCGCGGCCCTTCGTCTGCAGACTGCTGTTGATGACCTGGCGGACTTCCTCCGATGCCGCCTGCACATCGCTGCGTCGCGATCGATATGCGTCGGCGACGTGCGCCAGAACGCGCTTGAATCCAGGCATGCCGTGGCGATCGTCGGGCGGAAAGTACGTTCCGGCGTAAAACGGCCCGCCCTCCGGCGTGAGAAAAACCGACATCGGCCAGCCGCCATGACCGGTCATGAGCTGCACGGCCTGCATGTAAATCGAATCGATGTCAGGCCGCTCTTCGCGATCGACTTTGATCGATACGAAATTCGCGTTCAGAGACTTCGCGATCTCTTCGTTCTCGAACGACTCTCGCTCCATGACGTGACACCAGTGACAGGCCGAGTAGCCGATCGACAGAAAAACCGGCTTGTCCTCGGTGCGCGCCTTCGAAAACGCGTCTTCGCCCCATGCAAACCAGTCAACAGGGTTTTGCGCGTGCTGGAGCAGGTAGGGAGATGTTTCTTTTGCTAAGCGATTCGCCATAGTGGACGGTTGCCGGTGGCCGGTGGCCACCCATCAGGCCCTCGGATGGGCCTTCTTATACACCGCAATCAGTTGCCAGTCGTTGAGATGCGTGTACTTCTGCGTCGTCGACAGCGATGCATGACCGAGCAGCTCCTGGATCGCACGGAGATCGGCGCCGGCATTCAGAAGATGCGTCGCGAAGGAATGCCGCAGCGTGTGCGGGGAGATGCCCGCGCGAAGCGACGCCGCGCGCACGTAGGTGTTGAACAGGCGCCGAACGCTGCGAACGGTGATGCGTTGACCGCGATAGTTCACAAACAGCGCATCCTCCTCCGACTGTCGGACATCGAGATACGCGCGGATCGCCTGCTCGGCCTTTGTTCCGAACGGCACGATCCGCTCCTTCGATCCTTTCCCGCGCACTTTCACGAGCCGCGCGCGCAACTCGATGTCATCGAGATCGATGCCGACAAGCTCACTGATGCGGAGTCCCGACGCGTATAGCAGCTCGAGCCAGGCGCGATCGCGGATGCCGAGCGGCGAAGTCAGATCAGGAATCTCGAACAGCGAAGCGATCTCCGAGGACTGCAGGACCGAGGGCAGATGTTTTTCGCGACGAGGAGTCGCGACGCCGCGAGCCGGATTGGATTCGACCGTGCCTTCACGCATCAGGTACTTGAAAAAGGATCGAAGCGCCGAGAGATGTCGCGCGGTCGATGCGCGGCTCAGCTTCCTGCGCGCGCAATGTGCGAGATACGACCGAATCGCGAGGTGGTCGATGCGCTGCAGATCGATCTGATCGCGCGCCATGGTGAGGTATTGATTGCAGAGAAATCCGAGGAAGGATTCGAGGTCGTCGCGGTAGGCGCCGACGGTGTTGATCGAGACATTGCGCTCGTACGTCAGGTAATCGAGGAAATCGCGAATCTCGTTTCGCACGCCCGCCCTCCGCGGTTCCGCGGTCTCGCCGTTACGCCGTCTCGCAGTCGCAAGGGACACCACGAGACCACCTAACCGCGAGACCGCGAAACCATGTTAGCTTAACGCCCCGTGGCGGACGAACCTCTCAGGAAGACGCCGCTCAACGCCGTCGAGCACGAGCTCGGCGGCAAGATGATCGACTTCGGAGGCTGGGAACTGCCCGTTCAGTTCACCGGCATCCTCGACGAGCATGAGGCGGTGCGCACGCGAGCCGGACTCTTCGATGTGTCGCACATGGGCGAGATCGTCGTAAAAGGTCAGGACGCCGAGACTCTTCTGCAGCGTTCGACGTGCAATGACGTTTCGAAACTCGAAGATGGCCGCGCGCAGTACAACGGTCTCCTCTATCCGACCGCCGGCTTCGTCGACGACATCATCATCTATCGCATGGGCGCGCGCGATTACTTCATCGTGGTCAACGCCTCGAACAGCGACAAAGACTTCGAATGGCTGCGCGATTGTGCAAAAGGAATGGATGTCGAGGTCAAGAACGCCAGCGAGGATTACGCGCAGCTCGCGTTGCAAGGGCCGAACTCCGAAAAAATTCTGAAGCCGATGACGGACGTGAACCTGTCGGCGATGAAGTACTACCATTTCGCTCGCGGAAAGGTCGACGGCGCGAATGCGATCGTGTCGCGTACCGGATACACCGGCGAGGACGGATTCGAAATCTACCTGTCGCCGTCCGACGGTCCCCGCATTTTCAAGAACCTACTGGAGACCGGCGAGGTCGTTCCGTGCGGCCTTGGCGCGCGCGACACCCTGCGTCTCGAGGCGAAGATGGCGCTCTACGGAAATGACATCGACCACTCCACCACACCGCTCGAAGCCGGCCTCGGCTGGATCGTGAAGCTCGAAAAGGGTGACTTCATGGGTCGCGATGTCCTCGAGCGCGAGAAATCCGAGGGGCCGAGGCGGAAACTGGTGGGGTTCGAGATGGTGGACCGCGGCATTGCGCGGCATGGATATCCAATTGTTGATGGCAAGGAAGAAATCGGCGTCGTCACGAGCGGCACGCACTCGCCGACATTGAAAAAGGCGATCGGGCTCGCGTATCTTCCTCTCGACAAATCGGCGCTTGGCACCGAGTTCATGGTCATGATCCGCGACAAGGAGACCCGGGCCCGCGTTGTGCCGACACCTTTCTACAAGCGGAAATAGCGCGAAGGAGCAAAGTCGATGACTCCGGAAGACAACCGGTACGCCAAGAGTCACGAGTATGTGCACGTCGAAGGAGACGTCGGCACCATCGGCATCACTGACTACGCGCAGAAGGAGCTCGGCGACGTCGTTTTCGTCGAGCTTCCGAAAGTGGGAACGCAGCTCGAACAGGGCGATGAGCTGGGCAGCATCGAGTCCGTCAAGGCGGTCTCGGAATTGTTCGCGCCCGCGTCGGGCGAGGTGGTCGAGGTCAACGATGCCCTGGCCGAGAAACCGGAGCTCGTGAACACCGATCCGTATGGCGACGGCTGGATGGTGCGCGTCAGATTGTCGACGCCCGAAGAAGTCGACGAATTGATGGACGCCGAAGAATACGAAGAGTATGTCGAGAAGGAAGCAGGAAAATAGTGGACGGTTGCCGGTTCCCGGTTGCTGGGAACGCAGATAACCGACCACCGGCCACCGGCCACTCATGACCGACCAACACAGATACATCCCCAACGCCGATCAGGACGTCAAAGAAATGCTGGAAGTGATCGGCGTCGATTCCATCGATCGGTTGTTTGATTCGATTCCCGACGCCGTCAAGCTTCGCAAGCCGCTGGAGGTCCCGGGACCGTGGTCCGAGATCGAAGCGCGACGCTGGTTCCGCGATCTGGCGGCCAAAAACAAGAGCGCCGTCGATCACCTCTCGTTTCTCGGCGGCGGCGCGTATACGCACTATCAGCCGGCCTGCGTCGATCAGCTTCTTTTGCGCGCCGAGTTCCTGACGTCGTACACGCCGTATCAGCCGGAAGTCTCGCAGGGGACTCTGCAATCGATCTTCGAATATCAGACGCACCAGTGCCTGCTGACCGCACTCGATGTCGCGAACGCGTCGATGTACGACGGATCGACCGCGCTATGCGAAGCAGTCCTGCTCGCCGACCGCGTCGCAAAAAACCGTACGAAAATTGTTATCGGTAAATCTGTACATCCGCAGTACACCGAGACGGTCCGCACGTACGTTCAAAACCTCGGCTACGAAATCGTCGAAGTCGGCTGGACGAATGACGGCCGCATCGACATCGAGGAGTTGCGTCGCGCGTGCGCGAAAGATGTTTTCGCGGTCGCCATTCAGTCGCCGAACTTCCTCGGCATCCTCGAGGATTACGACGCGATCGCCACGATCGCGGATGGCATCGGCGCGGTGAAGATCGCAGTGGTGGCCGAGGCGACGTCGCTGGGAATCGTGACGCCGCCGGGCGCGCATGGATTCGACATTTGCGTGGGTGAAGGCCAGGCGTGGGGAATCCCGCCACAGTTCGGCGGACCGTATGTGGGATTCATGGTCGTGCGCGATGCGCTCAAGCGATACATGCCGGGACGGCTCGTCGGCGAGACCGTCGATGTCGACGGCCGCCGCGCGTACGTGCTGACGCTCGCGACGCGCGAGCAGCACATCCGCCGCGGAAAAGCGACGTCGAACATCTGCACGAACGAGGCGCTGATCGCGCTGGCCGCGAACATCTATCTCTCGCTGATGGGCAAAGAGGGCCTGCGCGAAGTCGCGACCCAGAGCATGCAGAAGGCCGCCTATCTCCGCGACCGGTTGCGCGCGATTCGCGCGGTCAAGATCGTCTTCAACGGTCCGATCTACAACGAGTTCGTCGTGCGGACTCCTTTCCCGGCCCACGAGATCCTCCGCGAACTCGAACGCGACAAGATCCTCGGCGGCATCCCGCTCGGAGATTTCTATCCTGATCAGGAGAACGATTTTCTCGTGGCGGTGACCGAGCTGCATTCGCGCGAGCAACTCGATCGCTACGTCGCGGTGCTCAGCGCCTCCATCTCGAGGGAACTCAGGTGACGACGGTGCTCGAACAGGAAAAGTCTTCGTCGGTGCCGCAGGGCTCGAACCGCCAGGGCCTGATCTTCGAACATTCCAAGCGCGGACGCCGAGGATATCGGCTGCCGGCGCTCGACGTGCCGGAGCAGAAAGAGCTACTCCCCGAGGGCCTGACTCGCGACGAGATCGCGGATGAAACCGAGGTCTCGGAAGTCGACGTCATCCGCCACTTCACTCGCCTTTCGAAATTGAACGTCTCGATCGACGCCGGTCTCTATCCGCTCGGCTCGTGCACGATGAAGCACAATCCGCGGCTCAACGAAGAGCTTGCGCGCACGCCGGGATTCGCCCTGTCCCATCCGCTGCAGCCCGAACATCAGGTGCAGGGCAATCTCGAACTGCTCTGGCATCTCGAGCAGACGCTTAAGCAGATTTTCGGAATGCCGCGCGTGACGCTGCAGCCGGTCGCCGGCGCGCACGGCGAGCTGACCGGCATCCTGATGATTCACAAAGCGCTCGCGAAGAGCGGCAACGCGCGAAAGTACATCCTCATCCCCGACTCCGCGCACGGAACCAATCCGGCTTCGGCGGCTTTCGCGGGCTACGAAGTCAAAGAGCTGAAGTCGAACAGCCGCGGCACCGTCGATCTGCACGTCCTCGAAGAAAACGTGAACGAAGACTGCGCCGCATTGATGGTCACCGTTCCGAACACGCTCGGCGTTTTCGAGAGCGAGATCCGGCAGATGGCGGATGTTCTCCACCGCAAGGGGGCATATCTCTACTGCGACGGCGCGAATCTCAACGCCTTCGTCGGCGTCGCGCGGCCGGGCGACATGGGCATCGATCTCATCCACTCGAATCTGCACAAGACGTTTTCCACGCCGCACGGCGGGGGTGGGCCGGGGGCGGGGCCGGTCGGTGTGTCGAAGGACCTGGTCGCGTTTCTTCCGACTCCGACGATCGAGCGCCGCGGCGACGGGACGTTCTATCTCGATGATGACCATCCCGACTCGATTGGCCGCATGCGCGCGTTCAACGGAAATTTCGGCGTGCTCGTTCGCGCGCTGACGTACATGCGCTCGATGGGTCCCGAGGGTCTGCGGCGAATCGCGCAGATCGCGGTGCTGAATGCGAACTACATTCGCGCGCGACTCAAAGGAACGTTCCACCTGCCGTACGACGCGCCGTCGCTGCACGAGGTCGTCTTCAGCGACAAGAACCAGACATCGAGCGACGTCCACACGCTCGACATCGCCAAGCGTCTGATGGATTACGGATTCCATCCGCCGACGATCTACTTCCCGCTGATCGTTTCCGGCGCGCTGATGATCGAGCCGACCGAGAGCGAGCCGAAGGAAGAGCTGGACGCGTTCTGCGACGCGATGCTGGCCATCGCGCGCGAGTGCCAGGAACGGCCGGAGATCGTCCGTTCCGCGCCGCACACCACCCCCGTTCGCCGGCTCGATGAAGCGCGAGCGGCGCGGCAACCAGTGCTGCGCTGGCGAAGATAGTGGCCGGTTACCGGTGGCCGGTTACCGGCGAGTTGTGCCGACCGGCCACCGTCAACCGGCCACCAATCGCGGCGTCCACCTTGCAGTAGACTCATCCCAGCGTGGCGGTTTTCGAAGACGACGAGGACGATCTCGACCGGACGATTTCCGTTCGCCGGCCGGCGATTGCCGAGGCTCCGTCAACGGTCATCGATAAGCGGGCGCAGGAACGGCGGGCGTCGAACACGCGCACGTTCTTCATCACGCTCATCGTCATCGCGGTCCTCTATCTCGCGAAGCCGGTGGTGGTTCCGATCGCGCTGGCCGTCCTCTTCGCGTTTCTTCTGACGCCCATCGTTTCGCTGCTCGAGCGGACGTTTCTGAAGCGCACGGGCGCGATCGTGTTGTCGGTCGGCCTGGCCGTGACCGCTCTTTCGACCGGCGGGTGGTGGATCTATCAGCAGTTCAATTCCGTCGCGCGCGAGTTCACGACCGCCGGAACGATTCAACGCGTTGAACAGAAACTGCGTTTTCTTAGACGATCGTCGACCGGCCTGGCGGTCTTCGAGCGATTCGAACGCACGCTCCAGCGTGTGACCGAGCCGGCCGGACCGGAGGAAAAACCGCTCAACGTCCGCGTGGTTGCCGACAAAACCATTCGCGATCGTTACCGCGACGTCGAGCCGACGGTGGAGTTCGTCGCGGCCATGTTCCTCGTCGTCGTGCTGGTCTTCTTCCTACTCAAAGAGCGCGAGCAGATGCGCGACAAATTGCTGCGGCTCGCCGGCCGCGCACATCTGACAGTCACGACGCAGGCGATCGGCGAGACGTCGCATCGCATCAGCCGCTACCTCCTGACCTTCGCGACTTTGAACCTCGGCTTCGGTCTCCTGATCGGACTCGGCCTTTTCTTTCTGGGCGTTCCACACGCTCCGCTGTGGGGAGTGTTTGCAGGGTTGATGCGATTCATTCCGTACGTCGGCGCGTTTCTCAGCGCAGCAGTGCCGACGTTTCTGACGATCGCGATTTCTCCGAACTGGTATCTGCCCCTCGCCGTCCTCGGACTCTTCCTGCTCAGCGATCAGGTCATCGGCGGCTTCGTCGAGCCGATCGTGGTCGGGCATCGCATCGGAGTCTCACCGATCGCGCTGCTCGTCTCGGCGATCTTCTGGGGATGGCTGTGGGGACCGGTCGGCCTGCTGCTCGCCACGCCGATTTCCGTCTGCCTGACCGTCGGCGGCGAATTCATCCCGGCACTGCGAATCTTCTCGATCCTGTTCGGAGCCGAAGATCCGCTGGAGGGATACCTCAGCTTCTACAATCGGCTGCTTCTGCGCGATCGCACCGGCGCGATCTCGATCGCTGACCGCCACGCCGAGAGCGACACGATGGAGGAGATGTTCACTGATCTCTTCATCCCGACGTTGACGTTCGCGCAGGAGGAGCTCGAGCGAAAGCGCATTTCGCCGGCGCACGATCACTTCATCAAGGACGTCATCCGCGAGCTCATCATCCGGTTCGGCGACCGGAATGCCGGCACGCCCGATGCGGCGCGCCACATCGTCGCGGTGTCGGTCGCCGGCGAACGCCTGTCTCTCGGCACGCTGATGTTCACGCAACTGCTCCGCGAAGAAGGCTTCTCGATCGATTACTTCACCGACCTTCCCGATGACGAGCTGGTGGCATTCATCAGCGAAGTGAAGCCGGAGGCCGTGTTCGTGTCGTGCACCAATCCCGATCACGTGAACATCGGCTACGCGCTGATTCAACTGATCAACGAGAAGTTCTCCGACCTGATGATCGTTGCCGGCGGGTCGGCGTTCGCGCGCGACCGGCAGACGACACTGGCGGCCGGAGCGACATACGTTCCGGCGTCACTCGGTGAGGCCAAGGAAGATTTCCTGACGCAAAGAAAAGCGTCGCGCAAGAAGACGGGCCGGTCGATCACGTTCAGCGGAACGCGCTTCCGCGTGCCGCCGCCGGCGTAATCGTTGGCTGGTCGCCGCACGCTTCGCTGCCGATAGCCGAACGGCCAACGGCCAACGGCCAACGGCAAACGGCCAACGGCCAACGGCAAACTACCCCGGCGGCCAGCCCAGGTTTCGTCCGCCTAACAGATGAAAGTGAATGTGGAAGACCGTCTGACCGGCCGCTTCACCGTGATTGATGACGGCGCGATATCCGTCTGAGTTGAGATGCAGGTCGCGCGCGATCTGGGCCAGACGGACCATCACCGTTCCGACCGTTGCGGCATCACCCTCGGTCATGTCATCGAGGCTGGCGATGTGTTTGCGCGGAATCACCAGCACATGCGTTGGCGCCTGCGGGTTGATGTCGTGGAACGCGACGACGTCGGCGTCTTCGTAGACTTTCTTCGCCGGAATCTCGCCGTGGGCGATCCGGCAGAAGAGGCAGCGATCATTTCCAGCCATGCCGCGATAATACGATGACCCTCGGAATTCCTGCGAGATCGTTGCGCAGGTCGTCGACTTTGAAATGATGCGCGGCGGCGAGATCGCGCACCGCGTCGCTCTGTCCAAACCCAATTTCGAGAATCAGTCGCGCGCGGCCGGCCTGATCGAGAATCCGCGCGATGATTTCCGTTCCGGCAGGCCCCGGCGTCAGCGCGACACGCGGTTCGTGATCGCGCACTTCCGGCGCGAGCGTAGCGATATCGCCGGCAGGGATGTACGGCGGGTTCGACACGATCCAATCAAAGTCCTCGACGAATGCCCCGAGCAGATCCGACGCGACCAGTGTGATCCGGGCCGTTGCGTTCTTCGATGCAGCGGCGAGCGCGCCGGGCGAAACGTCCGTTGCGATGACGCGCAGATCCGGCCGCTCGAGCGCCAGGGTCACGGCGATGCATCCGCTGCCCGTGCCGATGTCGATCACGCGCGCGCCGCGCTCGATGCGCGCGATTGCAGTCTCCACGAGGATCTCGGTTTCGGGCCGTGGAATGAGAACGCGATCGTCGACGCGAAACTCGCGGCGGTAGAACTCGGTCTTCCCGCGAATGTACTGCAGCGGTTCGCCCGCCATGCGGCGCCGCATCGCCGCGTCAATCGGCGCGGCATCGACGACCTGCTCGCCATGCGCCAGAACGTACGAGATCGGACGGTCGAGCAGATCGGAAAGAAGGACGTCGACATCGCGGCTGCGATAGCGCGCGCGCAGCGATTCAATCGTTTCCGTACGTCAGCTCCAGGAAGACATCCTCTAGCGCGCGATTGCTTCTCAATTCTTTCGTCGTGCCGGTCGCAATGATGTGCCCGCGATGCAGGATACCGATGCGATCGCAAACCGCTTCCGCAACTGACATCGTGTGCGTTGTGAGGAAAATCGTTTTATGTTCTTCGACGAGCCGGCGTAAGAG
>JALYZI010000215.1 GCA_030948915.1 Acidobacteriota bacterium | reverse complement strand
CCTTCAGCTCTTCCTGCAGCTTGTTCGCGCGCGACATCTTGTCCTCCTGCAGCTTCTTCAACCGGTCCTGCGCCGCCTTACCGGCGATCGAGGTGTTGAGCACTCGCTGCGAGTCGATGACGGCCAGACGGGCCTGCGTTGCGGCCGTCTGCGAGAAGGCGGGGAGAGCGAGCGCCGTCACCGCGATCGAAATGAGAAGCTTCTTCATGAAATCTCCTTTAGAGGTCGACAGAGCGTCAATACCTTGTTGAACTAGTAGGTATTCCCGATGGTGAACTGGAAACTCTGGAATCTGTCACCCGTTTTCCGTTGCGGATTGATGGCGTAAATGAACCGGATCGGGAACTGGAACACCGGCAGGAAAATTCGCAGCTCGGCGCCCGTCGAATAGCGCAGCTTCCCGAGATCGATACGGTCATGGTAACCCCAGGCCCAGCCTGCGTCGGCGAACGCCACCAGTCGCAACGGATCGTTTACACGGAAGATGTACTCCGCGTTGGTGATCATCTGCTTGTAGCCGCCCGCGATCACCGTCTGGCCGTTGAACGTCTCATTCGGGCCGAGCGTGCCGTACTCGAACCCACGGACCGAGTATTCGCCGCCGACGAAGAAGCGCTGACCCTTCGGAATGCATAGCTCTTTGGTGGTCAACTGCTGCTCGTCGAGTGTGTTCGAGCACTTCTTGCTCAGCGGCAACATGTAGCCGAGGTCGGAATTGAAGCTGAACGAGCTGCGCCGTGACAGCTTCACGAACTTCGTCACTCCAATCGTCGGACGGACGGAGTGAATCGTGCCGCCGAGCGCACCGCCGGAGTACGACAGGCCGAGCGAGACGCGTCCGCCGCGTGTCGTGTCGAACGGATTGTCGCGCGAGTCGTAGCTGTACGCCGGTCCGATCGATGACTGCGAATAGGTGAAGTCGGAAATCTGCGCGATGGGGACGTTGCCGTTCACGTCAGGGGCGACGTTGAACTCGTAGTGGCTCTTGACGTGCTCCAATCCGTAAACGAGTGAGAGGCTGTCGAATCGATGCAGCCGGTAACCGTACGCAACCGATCCGCCCTTGCTCAGCTCCTGATAGCCGAACGACAGCGGATAGTTCGTCGTGCGGTTGAAAAGCGAGATGCCGAGGCTGTTAGGCGTGTCGAGGAACCACGGATCTGCGTATGACAACGAGAAGAAGTGCAGCCGGTTTCCGGTCTGGAAGCTGAGTCCGAGGTTTTCGCCCTCACCGAGGAAATTGCGCGTCGAGAACTGCGTCTGCACGAAGAACCCCGTCCCCTCGGAATACCCGCCGCCGAACTGGATGTCGTTCTTCCCCTCCTCGGAACCCTTGACCGTGATGTCGACCGTTTTCTTTTCCTGATTGACCTTGAAATCAGGATTGTCGGTGACCTTGAAGTACCCGAGTTGTCCGAGTTTGTAGAGGCTCTGCTTGAAGGTCTCCATGTCCATGATCTGTCCCTCTTCGAGGAAGATCTCGCGGCGGAGGACCTTGTCTTTCGTGGTGTTGTTGCCCTGGAACTCGAGGCGTCCGAGACGGAACTGCTCGCCTTCGTAGACCTGGATGTGCACGTCGACCACGTTGGCGTCGCGATCGACATATTCGGGATTGATGTAGGAGTAGATGTAGCCGCGCCCGCGGTAGGCGTCGCTGAAGGCGTCGATGCGGTTCTGAATCGCCTTGCGGCGAATGATCTCGCCCTTCTTCAGCGGGAAGTTTCCGATGATCTGATCTTTCGTGAAGACGGTGTTGCCGGAGACTTCGACGTCGCCGAATGTGTGGACCGTTCCTTCTTTGACCGGGATCGTGATCTTCACGCGCGGCTTTTTGCCCTTACCGACGGTCGTGATCTGCGGTTCGCCGAACGAAACGCCGGTGTAGCCGAAGTCCTGGTAGTAGTTCTTGACGTTCTCGAGGTCTTCGTCGAGCTTCGACGGGATGTAGAGATTCTTCTTTCGGATCCACGAGACGATGTTGTTCGGCTGCACTTCTTTCATCTGCCGGCGCAGACGCCGGCTCGAGAAATGGGTGTTGCCGACAAAATCGACCGCCGCTACCGTCGCTTTGATTCCTTCAGTGATGTTGAAGACGACTTTTTTCTCGCCGGCTTCGAGCATGTTCTCGGTGGTCGGGTCGACGCTGACGCCTTCGAATCCGTTTTCGGCATAGGCGCGCTTGATCGCCTCGGCCGCTCGCTGCACGAGTGTCTGCTCGATCGTGTTGCCGACGTGCAGATCGATCTTTTCTTTTTCGAGCGCCTCGTTGATCTTGGTCGTGTTCAATTCTTTGTTGCCGCGGTACTCGACCGATCCAATGCGAGGCCGCTCCTTGACGATGGCGCGGACGATCACGCCGCGCTCACCGCGGTCCGCTTCGATGCGGATGTCGTCGAAGAGACCGGTTTGCCAGAGGTTGAGGAAGTTCTTCTGGATCTGATCGGGGCTGTAAGGTTCCCCCGGCGTGATGCCGAGGTAAACGCGGATGGTGTCGCTGGCGACGGTCGTGTTGCCGCTGGCCTCGAATCGTTCGACCGGCTGGCCGGCGAGCTCTCCGGTGGCCGATCTGGGGGTTGTGGCAGTCGGCAGAGTCGGTTCGGCAACGATTCGGCCGGAGTCCGGCCGCGGAACGATCGTTCCCGGTTTCGGCTTGGGCGGAGTCTGCGGATCCGGCTGGGTCTGCGCTGCGAGAGTGCCGCTGATCAGGGCGGTGAGAGAGATCGCGAGAAGTCGATTCATCGTTTAGAGGCGTAGCCCTGCGGTTGGACGTGCGAGCTGCGGGAAAGTCACGCGCTTGAACACCGCTTCGGCGCCGCGCATTCTAGCAGGAGCGCAATTTAGCGGGCTGTGACCATGTTCCCCCGTGAACTGCTTCATCTCTGCGCTTCATCGACTCGCTATCCGCTGTCCGCTAAGTCAGAGTGAATCACAATCTAACTTTCAGACGGGATACGAGGACTCATGCCCTTCACTGCACTCGGCTTAGGGCCGAACATCACCAAAGCTGTACGGGAAGCCGGTTACACCGAGCCCACCCCCATTCAAACCAAAGCAATTCCGGTTGTACTGCACGGACGCGACGTCATCGGAATCGCGCAGACCGGCACCGGGAAGACTGCCGCATTCGTTTTGCCGATCCTGCAGCGGCTCTCCACGCACGGCTCGAAGATGGGCCGCCGCGGCCTGCGCGCCCTGATCGTTGCACCGACGCGCGAGCTGGTCGTTCAGATCGAGGAGAACGTCCGCAAATACGCGAGACACGTGCATCTGCGCAGCGTCACTGTCTACGGTGGCGTCGGCGAGCGTCCTCAGATCACGGCTTTGCGATCGGGGACCGAGATTGTGATTGCAACGCCGGGCCGGCTCATCGATCTGATGCAGCAGGGCCACGTCGACTTTTCGCAGCTTGAAGTGGCGGTGCTCGACGAAGCCGATCGCATGATGGACATGGGATTTCTCCCGGCAATCCGGCAGATCGTGAAGGCGCTGCCGCGCGAGCGCCAGACGCTGCTCTTTTCGGCCTCGCTGTCGAAAGAAATCGAGAAGATCGCATCGGACTTCCTCACCTCTCCGGAGACCGTTCAGATTGGACGTCGTGCCGAGCCGGCGCAGTTGGTCGAGCAGATCGTTTACGAAGTTCCCAAGAGCCGCAAGGTTGCGCTGCTGCTGCATTTGCTGCGCGATCAGGCGCTCGATTCCGTGCTGGTCTTTTCGCGCACGAAACATGGCGCGGACAAGATCGCGCGCAAGCTGGTGTCGTCAGGAGTCAGCACGGCGACGCTGCATTCGAACCGCAGCCAGAGTCAGCGGCTCCAGGCTCTGCGCGGATTCAAGAGCGGAGCGGTGCGCGTGCTGGTCGCGACGGACATCGCCGCGCGCGGAATCGACGTCGAAGGAATCTCGCACGTCATCAATTTCGATTTTCCGCCGCAGCCTGAGGATTACGTGCATCGCATTGGACGGACGGGGCGGGCGCAGGCGATCGGCGACGCGATCAGTTTCGTCACGCCGGAAGATCAGGCCGCCCTTCGCGCCCTCGAGCGTTTCATCTCCCGCGGAATCCCTCGGCGCATGGCCGCGGGGTTCGATCTGCGCGAGACAGAAGTCGACTCGACTTCGCGGATTCAGAAATTCGTTCCGCCAGCGCGGGAATCGCATCCGCGCCCCGCGACGCGCTTTCGTCGCCGTTCGTGGTGAGGCAAATGATCGTGACATATTGTCCGCGAGACGTGTTGTCCCGCCGAAACGGATTCGGCGGGCCGATCTCATCGTGGTCCCGACCGCCGGCGCCCATCTGCTCGAGATCCGCCGGACGAATGCGCCGCGCGTTCCGTGGCTGAAGAAATGGCACAAGCGCGGCGCCGCGATCGCCCGATCCGTGCGCCCGAAGCCATGGCGTCGATTCGGCCACGCGGCGTTAAACTCAGCGCCGGGTACCGGCTTTGAAACATTTCCGCTCCTACTCGGCGCTTGCGCTCACGATGGCGGTCATCCTCTTTTCGGCCGTCGGCGTGTCGTCATTCATCAGCATTCGCCGCCAGAGTGCGGACGCGGAATGGGTCGAGCACAGCCACGAGGTCCTGGAGCAGCTCGAGACGACGTTGCGCTTTGCGACGGACGCGCGCCGAAGCGCGATCGGCTACCTCGTGACCGGCGATCTGCGCCGGCTGCAGAATGCGTTCGATGCCCAGCGGCAGACGGTTGCCGCTCTGTCGCAAGCGGCGACCCTGACTCGTGATAATCCGCGGCAGCAGGAACGCGTCGCCGCCATGCGATCGTTGATGACTGAAGAACAGGCGGGGTTCAATGCGGTGATCATATCGAGACGACGCGACCTCAACTCCGCGATCGCGATTCTGCAGGCACCGGCGTGGACCGATCGGTTTGCCAGGATGCGGTCGGTCATCGACGCGATGAAAACCGAGGAGCAATCGTTGCTGATTCTTCGGCATGCAAAGGAAGAACAAAGCGGCTCGCTGGCCCTGGCGATCGTGGCCGGAGGTGACTTCATCGCGTTTGTGCTGATGGTCGCCGCATTCGCTGTCTCCGGCCGTGAGTCCCGCCAACGGCACAGCGCGGAACGGCAACTGTCGGAAACCAACCGCGAGCTCACGGATCGTATTGGCGATCTGCAGCAGCGGTCCTCCGAGCTGAACCTGCTGGCCCGCTTCGCCCAACTCCTCCAGAGCTGCGACACGCTCGAGGAAGCGGGCGCCGTCATCGGCAGCCTCTTTCCGAAACTCCTTCCTGGAACTCGAGGCGTGATGTACACCATCGCCGCGTCGCGCAACCTCGTCACGCCCGTCGCGTCGTGGCAACTGGGCGATCGTGAACTGGCGTCGTTTTCCCCGTCCGACTGCTGGGCGTTGCGCGGCGGGAAGATCCACGCAAAGTCAGCAAGCGACGGGAACCTGTCCTGCAAGCATGCCGCGGACGAGCCGGCCGCGACGGTCTGCATTCCGCTGATGGCCTACGGCGAAACGCTCGGGCTTCTGCACGTGCGCTTTGCCGAAGCGGTACGGCCGGCGTTCGAAGTCGCGACGGCCGCGTCGGAACAACTCAGCCTGGCGACCGCGAACCTGCTGATGCAGGACACGCTGCGGCGGCAGGCCATGCGCGACCCGCTCACCGGCGTCTTCAACCGGCGATATATGGAAGAGACACTCGACCGCGAGACCCATCGCGCTGCACGGCAGAAGACGGTGATCGGCGTGGTCCTGATCGATCTCGATCACTTCAAGCATTACAACGACACTCTCGGACACGCCGCCGGGGATGACCTTCTGCGATCGGCGGGTGCCATCATGCAGCGCGCGGTTCGGGCGGAGGATGTCGTCTGCCGCTACGGCGGCGACGAATTCGTGATCATTCTTCCGGATGCCACGGTGACGGTGGTGGAGCAACGCACCCAGAAGCTTTCGGACAGCCTGGCAAACCTTTCGAGGCCAGATGCGACCGACGCTCGAGTGACGGCATCGATCGGCGTCGCGCTGTTTCCCGGCGACGGAGCGGCCAGCAAGGATCTGTTGGCCGCCGCGGATCGCGCGCTCTATCAGGCCAAGCGCGAGGGCCGCGCGCGTATCGGGTGGGCGTCGAGCGCGGCGTAAAGAGGGGTCTTCGCCGCCCTGCACCGAAATCGTCAGTTCGCGATGAGGTCGACGTCCTTCGGTGCGGCCATCAGCACGACTTCCTCTCCGTTCATCGTGAAATCGATGCGCTCGGGGACGTTGTCCTTATGCCGGATCATGAACTCCGACAGCTCGTCCTCGATGTACCGCTGAATCGCGCGGCGCAGCGGACGTGCACCGGAGTTGGCCTCTTCTTCCGCGCGCTTCAGCAGCCAGTCGACGACGGTGTCGTCGATCTCGATCTGCACGTTGCGATGGATGAGCGCCTGATTGACGTCGTCCACCAGCAGCCGGCAGATCTGCCGCAGCTCAGTCTGTGAAAGCGGATTGAAGATGATGATGTCGTCGATGCGGTTGATGAACTCCGGGGAGAACTCTTTCTTGAGCTCCTGGTTGATCATCTGCTCCGCGCTCTTCTGATCGCCGGCCGCCGTCTTCTCGTGGAAGCCCATGTGGCCCTTGGTCGCCAGGAAACGCGTGCCGAGGTTGGAGGTCATGATGATGAGCGTGTTGCGGAAGTCGACCTGGTTGCCGAGCGAATCGGTCAGGATCCCATCCTCGAGAATCTGCAGCAGGATGTTCGCGATGTCGGGATGGGCCTTCTCGATTTCATCGAGCAGCACGACCGAGTATGGATTGCGGCGCACACGCTCGGTGAGCTGACCGCCTTCTTCGTGGCCGACATAGCCCGGCGGCGATCCGATCAGCTTCGATACCGCATGCTTTTCCATGTACTCCGACATGTCGAAGCGGATGAGATGCTTCATCGATCCGAAAAGGAACTCGGCGAGGCGCCGCGCCACTTCGGTTTTTCCAACGCCCGACGATCCGAGGAAGATGAACGATCCCATCGGGCGATTCGGTGATGCAACGCCGAGTCGCGAGCGGCGGATCGCACGCGAGATCGCGCGGATCGCCTTGTCCTGACCGACGATGCGCCGCATCAGGCTCTCTTCCATGTTGATCAGCTTCGCGGCTTCGTCGGCTTCGATCGACGTGACCGGGATGTCGGTCCAGGAGCTGATGATCTCCTCGACGTCCTTCTTGGTCACTTCCATCAGCTCTTCGCCGATGTTCTCGCGCTCCTGCTTGAAGCGCTCCACTTCTTCCTTCAGCTCGATCTCGCGCTCACGAAGGAAGACGGCTTTCTCGAAGTCTTTGTCGGAGATCGCCTTCTTCATCTCCTTGACGATCGAACGGATCTCGGACTCCAGCCGCCGCAGATTCTGCGTGTCAGCCACGCGGCGCAGCTTCACCTTCGCGCCGGCTTCGTCGAGGATGTCGATCGCTTTGTCGGGGAAGAAGCGATCGGTGATGTAGCGGTTCGATTGATAGACCGCCGACCGGATCGCGTGGTCCGAATACTTCACCTTGTGGAAGTTTTCGTAACGCTCCTTCACGCCTTCCAGAATCTGGAGCGTCTCGTCCTCGGTCGGCGGATTGACGGTGATGGCCTGGAACCGGCGGAGCAGCGAACGGTCTTTCTCGATGTATCGGCGATATTCGCGAATGGTCGTTGCGCCGATGCACGAGATCTCGCCACGTGAAAGCGCCGGCTTCAGGATATTGGCAGCATCGAGAGATCCTTCGGCGGACCCGGCGCCGATGAGGGAGTGGATCTCATCGATGAAGATGATGATGTCGGGATTTTCTTTCAGCTCCTTGATGATGCCTTTGAGCCGCTCTTCGAACTGACCGCGATACTTCGTGCCGGCCACGATCAGCGAGAGGTCGAGCGACAGGATCCGCTTGTTCGCGATGAACAGCGGCACGTTGCCGTCGACGATGCGCTGCGCGAGTCCTTCGACGATCGCGGTCTTGCCGACGCCCGGCTCGCCTAACAGAATCGGATTGTTCTTCGTGCGCCGCGAAAGGATCTGGATGATGCGCTCGACTTCCTTTTCGCGTCCGATCAGCGGATCGAACTGCGCCTGATGCGCCATCTGCGTGAGATCGCGCGCGTATTCGGCGAGGAAGGGGAGCTCTTTCTTCTGCTTGTCGGCCTCGCGTTCTTTGAGAATCGAGATCGTCTCTTCACGAACGCCGTAAACGTTGAGACCTTTCGCCGTGAGGATGCGCGCGGCCGTCGACGACTCGACGCGCAGGATTCCGATCAGCAGATGTTCGGTGCCGACATATTGATGGAGCATCGACTCTGCTTCATGCGCCGCGTACGCCAGAATCTTTTTCGATTCTTCGGACAGTGGCAGCTCGGCCGAGGAGGAGATGCGGTCGACGAAAAGGCGGTCGCCTTCGACTTCGCGGCGGATCTGCTCGGGTTTCACGTTAAAGCGGGAGAAAATCTCCTTGATGATTTCTTCCCCTTCGCGGAGGACGCCGAGGAGGATGTGCTCGGATTCAATGACCCGCGATCCGAGTTTCGACGCTTCATAGCGGGCGAAGAAGAGAGCGCGGCGAGCTTTTTCGTTGTATTTCTCGAACATTGGCCTGAAGCAATTCTACGCGGTAAAACGCTGCACGCTCGATGATTGTTCCGATGCCATCAGCGCCGCAGGTTCATGAGTCGCAGCGCGAACTCCTTGGAAATCTCATCGACGACACCGAAAGCGAGGCGCTCGGTCTTGCGGTCGACGGCCAGCTCGATCTGGTAAGTGAGGTGTCCCTCGGTCCTTGCTTTCGCGATCTCCGCCGCCGGAATCGCGTAATTCCTGGTCTGGTGTGAGGTGTCGCTGAGGCCACCGAGCCTGCCGCCCCAGGCAAAATATACCGAGAACGCGCCAGCGAATTGTCCGCCCTCGGGTAACTGTGTCAATGCGGCGATCGGAACATGAATCGTGAGTGGAAGCGTGAATTCCTTACCGCGCGCGCGAGGCCGTCCGACTTCGACATGCAGCGGAAATCCCGGCGACGGCGGATTGCCGAACAGCGCTGCGATGACACGATCCTCCATCCGCGTCACATCCGACTTTTCCATGAATTCGCGCCGCGAGCGGACCACCAGCGACGGATCCTTCGTTTTCACAACGATCTTTCGTGCTTTCTCTGCTCCCGTGTTGCGGACCCGATAGGCGAGCGAATAGTACGAGTCGAGATCCTCGCCGACGCGCGGCAGCAGCTTGGTGGCATCGGGGCCTGATGCCGTGAGGCCGCCGGTTTCCTCGGCGATTTCACGCAGCGCATGCATTTCGTTGTTGAGTCTCTGGTAGTCAACGTTCCGCACCGCCGCCGACTCCGAACTGTCCGTCGCCGTCGTTTCCAGACCCTCGGGGAACATCGGATATATCGTGACGCCGTTCGCGTTGGCCGTGTCGTCGACGGACTTGATATATGTGCTCATGTCCATGGCGGCGCGTTTTTCGAGCGGGATTCCCCCGTCGGTGTTTCGCATGTTCCCCCAGTACGTCTCGGCTCCCGCTTCGCGCGAGAGTCGATGCGTGACGAGGAGCATGATCTTCTTTCCTTCGTGAGCGGCGATCACCCGGATCACCGCGTTCAGTGTTCGCACCAGTTGCAGTTGAGACATTTTTTCGAGCGCGGCGTACGCTTCCATTTCCATGTCGGCGAGTCCATTGCCGTTCGATGACATGCCGGCGGCCGCCGCCTGATCGTCGAAGCCGCGCGCGAAGTCGATCGACCAGCGCATGTCGCTCCGCAGGTCCTGCATCGGTCGCGACGAGAGCTTTGCGACCGTGTCGAGCGCGTGGTCCAGAGCGGGCAGTGAGTCGGTGAATTCCTGCTGGGTCAGGAGCACGCCGCGATTCCACGTGACAACCATCGCGCGATCTCCGGGACGGACGGCGTCATGCAGCAACTTCTTCATCGAATCGAAGAACGGGTCGGTGCGGTAATTCGGAAGCGAGAAGCGCTCGAGGAAGACAACGATCGTCCGTTTCTGGCGCGGAATGGGAGCCACGGACGGCGCCGCCTGAGGCATCGCCGGTTGCGCCGCCGTGACCTCGCCCGAGTATTCGGCAAAATTCGAGATCGGCTGCCGGACGCCGTTCTCCAGAATCTCGAAGTCGTCTTTTTTCAAGCCCCGCACACGCTGGCCGGTTTTGTCCGTGACGAAGACGTCGAGATTGACCAGCGAGACCTCGATCGTCTCGCCGATCGACGAGATCGGAGGTTTCTGCTGAGCCGACGCAAGCAGCGGCAGAAGCAAACTGGCGATGCAAAACGCGCGGATGCCCATCGCGGAGATCTTATCGCTGCTTCATCTCGAATACCCGGTCGCAGCGGGCCGCCAGTGCGGGATTGTGCGTAACGATGACCGAGGTCAGGCCACGCTTCGCATGGCAGGCGCGCATCAGATCGAATACACGCGCGCTTGTTCCGAGGTCTAGATTGCCGGTCGGCTCGTCCGCGAGAAAAATGTGCGGATCTGTGAGCAGGGCGCGAGCAATTGCGACGCGCTGCTGCTCGCCGCCGGAAAGCTGATTCGGAAAGTGTCGTTGTCTCGCTTCCAACCCGAGCTCCGACAGCAGCTCGCCCGCCTTTTTCAGTGCCGGGGCCCGCCCCATCCTTCCAATCCAACCCGGCATTGCGACGTTCTCGGTGGCTGTGAATTCCGGAAGAAGGTGATGGAACTGAAAGACAAATCCCACATTGCAATTTCTGAATCGCGCGAGATCGTCATTCGACATCGACGTCACTTCCGTCGCGTCAACGCGAATTGTCCCGGAGTCGGGTCGATCGAGTCCGCCCAGAAGATGCAGTAGCGTCGACTTCCCGATCCCCGATGGACCGATGATGGCCAGCATCTCGCCGCGCTCGACGTCGAGATTCAGATTTCCGAATACCTGAACGGGGATTTCCGCGCCGCGGTAAGTTTTGGACAAGCCGCGCGCTTCGAGGAACGGCATCGCGCGGGGATTATCGCAGAGGGGCGACGGCACACGGCAGCACCAACTTTTCCGGAGGTCCGCTGTATTTGTATCCATGCAACGAATCTCCGCGATCTCGGTAACGCTTTCGATGGCCGCATTTGCCCTGGCTGCTCAGCCACTGCCGATCACTCGGATAAGCGTTGACGCCGCCGGAGTTGAGGCAAAAGGCCTCTCCGCTGCAGCGGGGTCGCCGTCACTCAGTGCTGACGGTCGATGGGTTGTTTTCGTTTCAGGCGCAGCCAATCTCGTGCCGCTGGACACCAATCTGAGCGATGACGTCTTTCTCAAGAACACAGCGACTGGATCCATCGAGCGCATGAACCTTGACGCGGCCGGCAATGAGGCGCCGGTTGGATCGTTTAGCGACACCCCATCATCAGCGGCGACGGATCAGTCGTTACGTTCAGTTGTACTGCGCCTCTGGATCCTGCTGACGTGAATGGGCTCAACGACGTCTACATCCGCGACAGAACAACCAAAACCACGGAACGCGTGAGCCTCAGCTACATCGCCGGCCAGGAGCCGAATGGAAGGAGTGACAACACCGCAATTTCATTCGACGGCCTCTATGTCGTCTTCGACTCCATGGCCACGAATCTCGTTCCCAACGACACAAACGCTGCCCGGGATGTCTTTCTCTACGACCGTAGTAAGAAGGTGACCGAGCGCATCAGCGTGGACTCTGCGGGAAAAGAAGCGAACTCATCGAGCTCTGTGCGAGGAATCAGCGCCGATGGCCGTTTCGTCCTCTTCGCTTCAATCGCCACCAACCTCGTACCCAAGGACACGAACAACGCGGAGGATCTGTTCCTTCGAGACCGGACGCTCGGCACGACCATCCGAGTCAGCGTCGATGCCAGCGGCAAGGAGGCGAACGGCAGCAGCTCCGCCGGCAACATTTCGGCCGATGGCACCGTCGTCGTCTTTCAATCGGCGGCCACGAATCTCGTTGCGATCGATGTGAACAACGCCGATGACATCTTTGCCAAAGACCTGGCAAGCGGAAACGTCGAACTGATCAGCGTCGGTGTGCTGGGACAGGGCGACTTCAGCAGCCTGCAGCCCGCCGTCTCTCAACACGGCAGATATGTCGTCTTCTCTTCAGGAGCCGACAATCTCGTTCCGTACGACACAAACGGGGCAGCCGACATTTTCGTTCGCGACCGCGTGCTCGGAACGACGTCCCTGATGAGCGAGGGACCTGGCGGAGTGCAGGGGAACTGGCATAGTCAACTTCCGGCCGTTGACGCATTGGGCCTTCACATCATTTTTGACTCGCCCGCGTCCAACCTCGTCGCGAACGACACGAACCTCAATCCCGACGTCTTTCTGCGCGACCGAAAACACGATCGTGGTTTCGTCGCCGACAAGTAATCGAGCGGGTGGCGGCTATCGCGCGAGATTGATGTGGTACGCGCGTTTTCCTTCGATCATTCCGATCATCACCGGCAGCTTAAATCGTCGCGGGCCGGCGCTGGCGGGATTGAACAGAAGCACGCCATCGACGACGTCATTGCGCGGCTGATGACTGTGGCCAAACACGATGACGTCGACGTCCTGCTCGAGTAGCTCGATGCGAAAAATGTGCGTCACAAGAATGCGCAGGTCACCGATGGTCACGCGCACGACGTCGTAGCCGTCAGCATCATCGTTATTGCCGCGAACAAATGTGACCGGCGCTATCTCGCTCAGCGCGTCGATGACGTGCTGGCCGCCGATGTCGCCGGCGTGCAGGATCGCATCCACGCCTTGCAGCGCCGCGAGCGCCTCGGGACGAATCAGGCCGTGCGTGTCCGAGATGACGCCGATGCGCGGACTAACGCCAGATGCTGGCCTTCTTCGCCCAGTTCGAGTCTTTGTACCGATCCTTGAACGCCTGCGCGGTGGCTTTGAGGGCGCTGGCATCGTTAGTCGCTTTGTATCGCGAAACGCCCGCCCAGTACATGGCCTCGGCGGCTGCTTCCGTGTTCGGCAAATTCTCGACGACGTAGGCCGCTTCGGCGTCAACTGGACGCCGACGATTTCTCATGGTCGATGTCCACGGCAAGGAGTCCGCGCCGGTCAGTGCCGGCGATCTTTCGCGATGGCGAGCTCGAATGAGAGGCGGATCATGCGCTGAGTCTCCGGATCGGCCACTTCGAACGTCCTGCAAAATGCGTCGATCTCTTCGTCGCTGTCGGGCGCGAGCATCGTGAAGCCCTGCCGCGGCTGCTTGGGCTCGCGCGTGCGGCGCTTCACCCACTGTTCTTCGACCCAGGCGCACTCGACGTAGGGCAGAACCTCGGCCGCTTCGCTGATTTCCTCGACTTCGTCTTCGATTTCGGGCAGGAATGGCGCTGGCTCCGTCGAGATCGGTTGTCGCCGCACGGGGGCTGCCGGAGGCGGCGCGAATTTGGGCTTTGCGGCCGGCGGAGCCGGAGCCGTCTTGGGCGCCGGCGGCGGCTCGGGAAGCGGAATCGACTCGGGCTCGATGAAACTCGCGACGATGCGTTGCAGGATGACAGGCGACTCGGCGGCCGACTTCGCGAAATCGACGCCGGAGCTGTAACCCATCTTGCCGCCGATCGAGCTCATCTGGGTGCGCGCGATCTTGGCCTTCAACTTGATGTTCTCGCCCTGCCATCGGAACGTGAGGGTGACCGCGGAACCCATGTTGAGCCGTCCGACATGCTCGATGCGCCCGCCGATCAGGCTGATTTCGATCAGGCGAGCCTCCATGTCGCCGATCATCGCGACGATCGGCTCCTTGAGAGTGATCCGTTCCGCGTAGCGGCGTTGTTCGTCCGGCATCTGTGGGATCGCTGCATTCTACAATGTGCCGATGCAACGAATCGCGGTCCTTCTCCTGATGATCGCATTGCCCGCCTTCGCGCAGTCCGACGACATCGCCGGCGCGCGCGGCGTCTTCGACGCCAACGTCAACGCGATCAAGCAAAAGAATCTGGACGCCTATCTGTCGTACTACCTGCATTCGCCCCTGCTGGTGCGCGGCGGGCCGAGCGGATTCACGACTGGATACGACGAGTTCGCGAAGGCGCGCGGACCGTGGCCCGATTCGATCGAAGCCAGCGACGTCCACCTGACGCAGTTGCAGCCGGGATGGGTGTACGGCACGTATCGCTATCGCGTGCGCTACGCCGGCGGCGACGAACACTCCGGAATCTCGGAGCGGCTGTTCGTCAAGACGCCGGACGGCTGGAAGATCGCAGTCACCGGCGCGATCGACGCCCCGCCCGGCACGCCCGCCCCGCCGCGTGCGCTCGTCGGCGGCACGCTGATCGATGGTCGCGGCGGCGCACCCGTCGCAAACGCGAACGTCATTCTTCGCGAAGGGAAGATCGACTGCGCCGGCTCCGCTGCGCGGTGTCCCGTCCCGGAAGGGATCGACGTCACGAACTCGAGCGGGATGTGGATCACGCCGGGACTCATCGACGCGCACGTGCACTTCTCGCAAACGGGGTGGGCGGACGGGCGGCCAGATTCGCTCGATGTGCGCGCGAAACATCCGTACGAAGAATTGGAAGCCGATCTGAAAGCGAATCCCGATCGTTACGGAAAATCGTACCTGTGCTCGGGCGTGACTTCGGTCTTCGACGTCGGCGGATATCCGTGGACGCTGCGCCTTCACGATCGATTCGAGAATGACACGCGTGTACCGCATGTCGTCGCGGCGGGGCCGCTGCTCTCGACACTCGATCACTGGTTGAATCTACCGGCGGAGCGTCAGTTCATCGTGTTGAAAGATGCCGAGTCGGCGAAGAGCGGCGTCCATTACCTTGCGTCGCAGGGCTCGAAGGCCGTAAAGGTCTGGTTCATCGTCAATCCGCAGCTTCCGATCGAAGGATCGACGCCGGGAGTGATGGCTGCCGGCGAAGAAGCGCGGAAATACAAACTTCCGCTCATCGTCCACGCGACCGGACTGGCCGAGGCAAAAGCGTCGCTGCGCGCCGGAGCGAATGTCCTGGTGCACAGCGTCGAAGATGTGCCGGTCGATCAGGAGTTTCTCGATCTTGCGAAGAAGAACGCAGCGATCGTCATCCCGACTCTGACGGTGATCGATGGATACGTCCGGATGTATCGCGCGGTCGTCGATCGCAAGCCGCCCTCAGTCGATGATCCGAACGGCTGCGTCGATCGCGCGACTCTGGCGAAGATCGCGGAGACCGCGACTGTCGATCCGTCGCTCGTCAGCCCCGATCGCATGGCCGCGCGCGAGCAACGCGCCGAGCGGTTCACGCGCGTGACGCGCGGCAATCTGAAGACTCTGGTGAACGCCGGCATTCCGATCGCGACCGGCACCGACGCCGGGAATCCGCTGACGCTCCACGGTCCTGCGATCTACGCCGAAATGGAAGCGATGCAATCGTCCGGAATGACGCCGATGCAGGTCATCGTGGCGTCGACGGCGACCGCCAGCCGTGCGATGGGACTCGACAAGGAACTTGGAACAATCGAGAAGGGAAAAGCTGCCGACCTCGTCGTGACGGGCGCGGACCCCTCGCTCGATATCGCGAACTTCCGTAGAATCCGGTACGTTGTTCGCTCCGGCGTTGTTAGACCCATGACCGACCTGCATGCACTGGCGCAACCATGACCGACGATCCCGACGATAAATCCGATGAACGCTCCGACGAGGCGCGGCAGAATTTCGAATACTTCAGCAACGAGTACGCGCAGGCGCTGCACGCGTTCAAAGCGATCGAGGATCAATCCACAACGCTGATGCTTCTCGGCGTGGCGGATGATCTTCTCGGCTTCGTCGAGCAGTTCCTCGAGATGGCCACGCGCACGAAGGCGCTGGCGGAAGAAAAAAACGAGCCGCACTTTGCCGAATGGTTCGGCGAACTGGTCGAAAAGGCGGAGGCGCTCCGCGGAGCGATTCCGAAACGATGATTCTGATGGCCGTCGCAGTCAGCATGACTCTGGACCAGCGGATCGACGACGCGGCAAAAACCGTCGAGCCGAAAGTGATCGAATGCCGCCGCGACATCCATCAGCATCCCGAGCTCGGCAATCGCGAGTTTCGAACTTCAAAGCTGGTTGCCGATCGTCTGAAACAGCTCGGCATCGAGATGCGGACGCCCATCGCGCACACCGGCGTCGTCGGCATTCTTCGCGGCGGAAAACCGGGACGCGTCGTCGGGCTTCGCGCCGACATGGATGCGCTGCCTGTCACGGAGCAAGTCGATGTTCCGTTCAAATCGACGGTTCGCTCGACATACAACGGGCAGGAAGTCGGCGTCATGCACGCGTGCGGGCACGACGCGCACGTCGCGATCCTGTTAGGCGTGGCTGAGGTCTTGTCGTCGGTTCGCAGTGAATTGCCGGGGACTGTCGTCTTTTTGTTTCAGCCCGCCGAGGAAGGCGCTCCGCTGGGTGAGGAAGGCGGCGCGGCGCTGATGGTCAAGGAAGGCGCGCTCGACAATCCGAAAGTCGACGCCGTCTTCGGACTGCATGTCACATCGCGATATCCGGTCGGACAGATCGCGTATCGTCCGGGAGCGGAAATGGCGGCCGTCGATTCCTTCCGCATCAAAGTTCACGGTAAGCAGACGCACGGCGCGTATCCGTGGCTGGGCGTCGATCCGATCGTGATCGCGTCGCAGATCGTGCTCGCGCTGCAGACGATTCCGAGCCGCCAGCTCGATGTCTCCCTCGCGCCGGCGGTGGTCACCGTCGGAGCAATTCACGGCGGCGTTCGCAACAATATCATTCCCGATGAAGTCGAGATGATCGGAACGATCCGATCGCTCGACGAGAAGATGCGCAGCGATATCCATCAGCGGATCCAACGTACCGCGGAGGACATCGCGAGCAGCGGCGGCGCGAAGGCCGACGTCACGATCGACGCCGGCTATCCGGTCACGTACAACGATCCGGCGCTGACCGAGAAGATGGCGCCGACGCTGCGCAAAGTCAGCAGCGACGTCATCGTGATGAATCCGACGTTAGGCGCCGAAGACTTCTCGTTCTATCAGCAGAAAGTTCCCGGACTCTTTTTCTTCCTCGGCACGCGCCCGAAGAATCAAACCGCCGAGGAGGCGGCGTCGAATCACTCGCCGCTGTTTTACGTCGATGAGAGCGGACTCGGACTCGGTATTCGCGCCATGGCGCGCGTGGCGGCCGATTACCTCAGGAGCGCGGCGCCATCGCCTTGATGCGGCCCCAGTAGTCGGCGCCGCTCAGCCACTGCCCGCCGTCGATCACAAACGCCTCGCCGGTGACGTAGCTCGCGTAATCGGAAAGCAGATACGAAGCGGCGTTCGCGATCTCGTCGAGCGTCGCGAATCGCCGCGCAGGAATCGTGCGGCGGATGCCTTCCTCGATCGCCGGATCGGGAAACAGTCGCGCCGACGCGCCTTCGGTGTGCACCGGTCCTGGAGCGATCGCGTTCACGCGGATCTTGTGTCGCGCCCATTCGACCGCCAGGGTCTGCGTCATGGCGAGCACGCCGGCCTTCGCGCTGGCGGAGTGCACGACGCCCGGTGAGCCGGTCCATGCATAGTTCGCGATCACGTTGAGAATCGTGCCGCCGCGCTTCGACTCGATCATTCGCTTGCCGAGCGCGCTCGTGCAATAAAACGTTCCGTTGAGGACGATGCCGACCACCGAATTCCAGCCGTTGACGGTCAGCTGTTCGGACGGCACGATGAAGTTTCCGGCGGCGTTGTTGACCAGGAAATCGACCGCGCCGAATTTCGCGGCCATCGCCTCGACCGCCTCGGCATCGCGAACATCGAGGACGTGGTACTGCGCGCGCTCGCCGAGCTCCGCGACCGCCTTCTTGAGGTTTTCCTCTTTGCGGCTCGCGATGATCACGCGGGCGCCGAGGCGCGAGAGCTCTTTCGCGATCGCGAAGCCGATACCGGTCGCGCCGCCGGTGATGACGCCCGTGCGGCCATCAAACGTTTTGTCGGGCAGCATAATGACGCTCGATCATATGCGAAGGTGTGCGCTAATCCTTCTGTTCCTCGCTGCCTGTCATCGCGAGACAGCCTTTCAAAATGCACCCGTCATTCTGATCTCCGTCGACACGCTGCGGTCCGATCATCTTCCGGCTTACGGATACCGAGGGGTGCAGACGCCGAATATCGATGCGCTGCGCCGCGATTCGATCCTCTTCGAGCGCGCATACAGCCACTGCCCGATGACGCTGCCGTCGCACCTCTCGATTCTCACCGGGCTGTTGCCGACTGAGCACGGCGTGCGCAACAACATCGGTTATCGCTTCCTTGGAAAATCGCCGACACTCGCGCAGGTCCTGCGCGATCACGGCTACAAGACCGGCGCGGCGGTTTCGTCGTACGTCCTGCGCGGCGAGACCGGAATCAAGAATGGATTCGATTTCTACGACGACGCGATTCCCGTCGCCGCAGCCGGCGCCATCAGCGAACATCAGCGCCCCGGATCGGAGACGGTCAAGATCGCGAACTCCTGGATTGAGAAAACGGCAGGGGACGCGACGCGCCAGTGGGTGCCGTTCTTTTTCTTCTTCCACATTTACGAGCCGCACGCGCCGTATGAGCCTTCGTATGACGGCGAGATCGCGAAGTCGGACGCCATCGTAGGCGCGCTGATCGACAAGCTGAAAGCCCTCGGCGTCTATCACCGTTCGTTGATCATTTTTCTGTCCGACCACGGCGAAGGACTCATGGATCACGGTGAGGATCAGCATGGAATCCTGCTATATCGCGAATCGCTGCAGGTTCCACTGTTCATCAAACTGCCGCAATCTGCGCAACAAGGGCAGACGATTTCGCGGCCGGTGCAGCTCGCCGACGTTTTTCCAACGGTGCTGAATCTTCTCGGCGTTCAAAAATCGGATCGATCGCTGCTCACCGGCTCTTCGAAAGCAATCTACTCCGAGACTCTCTATCCCCGCATTCACCTGGGGTGGAGCGAGCTGCGGTCGCTCATTCAGGATCGCGATCAGTACATCGAGGGCCGGCGTTCCGAGCTGTTCGATCTGGTCAGCGATCCGGCGGAGAAACACGATCAGTCGGCGACCGATCGGCGCACCGCCTCGGCACTGCGTGAAAAACTGCACACAATACCGTCAACAATTAATCCGCTGCAGGCGATCGATCCCGAAGAAGCGAAGAAGCTTGCTGCGCTCGGATACGTCGGCACGCCGCGCAATCGCAGCGGTCCACTGCCCGATCCGCGGGACGAAATCGGCCACCTCACGGAGATCAAAGCCGCTTTTCATCTCGCCGACGAGCGTCGCGATGACGCAGCGATCCCCGCATTCCGCGCGCTGCTCGCGCACAATCCGCATCTGCAGGATGTCTGGTCGAAGCTCGGCGAGGTGCTCGTCGACTCCGGCCGTTACGCTGAAGCGATCGAGACGTACAAATCGGCAATCGCGCAATCGGAGTCGTTCTCCCCCGATCTCGCGATGGGCCTCGGGTTCGCGTACCTGAAATCCGGAAATGCGAAAGAGGCCATTCCGCACGCCCGAGTCGCGATGACCACAAATCCGCGCGAAGCTAACGAGCTGCTCGCGCGGGCGTACATCGAGCAGCACGATTTCGCGAAAGCCGAACAGCATGCGCAGGCGGCCATCGAAGCGGGAGGCCGTCAGCCGACGTCGATTCTTCTTCTCGCGGAAGTGCAGCGCGCGGAAGGAAAATTCGAGGCCGCGCTGCAGACGATCGACGCCGCGCAGTCGCGAGCGCTCGCAATGGGCGTGCAGCATCTCTATGCCGCCGATTACCTTCGCGGCGACGTTCTGGCGCGACTCAATCGGCCAGAGGACGCGATCGCCGCGTTTCAGCGCGAGATCGCTAACTCACCGCAGCATCTGCAGTCCTACGCGAATCTCGCGCTCATCTATTTCATCGAGGAGAATCCGAGCGCAGCGGATGCGGTGCTCCGTGACATGGTCCGGAAAAACCCACATCGCGGAGCACGCGAGCTGGCGGCGAAAACGCGCGCCGCCTTCGGCCACTAGAACTTCAATCCCACCGAGAAACGATAAGTTCGAGGAAGCTGATACGCATTCTGCGAGGTCGGCTGCCCGAAGATCGGTCCGAGCTGCCAGTTGACACCCTTCTGCGGCGTATCCGAGAACGGATTGAACGCCAGGCACCGCGTGCTCGATCCGGACTGCAGGCAGGTCGTTTGACGCCGCGTGAGAACAGTCTGATTCACGAAATCAGGATCTTCGACGGCCTGCTGATTGAACACATTCAGGAAATCGGTCTCGATGAACGGCCGGACGCCGCGCAGCATCGGCAGATACCAGTTGATGCCGAGATCGGTGGAGGAGACGCTGTCGACGCGGAAGGCGCCGCGGTTGCTGAAAAAGTACGACACGCTCGTCGGTGGCGTCTCGTATCCGGGATTCACGACTCCGTTCGCCGGACCGTTCGCGGTGCCTTTGCGGACGTCGATCGATCCGACTGCCGAATACGCCAGCGCCGAGTGGTAACGCTGCAGCAGCGACAGATTGAAAATTCCGGCAGGTGTCGGCAGGTCGAAGTGCAGCCACGCGTTCACACGGTGGCGCATGTCAGGTCCGAGAAAACCGACGGGATTCGCCTGCTGGAAGCCTGTGTATTCGGGATAGTTCTGAAAGCTCGTGAATCCGGTCGCGAAGCTCGGCGTCTCGCCTTCGACGTTGCCGCGCAGTTTCGCGTACGTGTAGTTGCCACCGACGGTGATCGTGTTCTTGACGCGATACTGCGTCTGCAGTTGCACCGCCCGATAGCGCCTGCTCAATCCACTGGTCGCGTTCTCGATCACGCCCTGGTCGAACGAATCGCCATTCGGATCGACGCTCTTGCCGGTCGCAATCGTGCGCCGGAGCGAATAGAACTCCGCCCATTTGCGATGAATGTAATCGGCGCGTACGAAACCGCGTCCGCCGATTGCCAGTCCGTATCCGCCGGTGATCTCGTCCATGTACGGAGCGGCCAGTGAATGATCGAACCGCGTGGTCGTTCCCGGAATGAATGCACTCGTGAGCAGCGGTGTGCCGGCTTTGGTTCCGCCCACCGAATTGAACCAGTTGAAGACCTGACGGATCACCTGGTCGGTCGGAACGAGCTGGCCGATCGGCGTTCCGGCCGCGTTGATCTGCGGTCCTTTGTAATCCCAGTAATACGATGCGTAACGGCCGGCGCTGGCCGTGTTGTCCGCCGGACCCTGATCGATCTTCGAAACATAGCGGCCATAGCTGACGCTGAAGCGATGCTTCCCATTTGCCTGCGGATCGAAATTCGCCGCCAGCCTGAGGCTCGGCGCGGCGTCGTCGACGGTTTTCTTGCCGGCCTGATCGTGGCCGAAATCTTTGTCGTAACGCCAGCCAACGTTGAAGCCCCAGTGCGGGCTCAGGTCCCACTTGTCGTTGATGAAGAGCGAGCGCACCGCAAAGTCGGAGGTGTGCGAAAGCGCAGGCACCGGGTCGTATTCGATCTCGCCGGCGCTCGGGTCGGTCCCGAAGTAGACATTCGTCGAGCTCAGTTGCGACGAAGTGATCGATGAGCAGGCGACCGCGATGCCGCCCTTGTCGCAAAGAATGATTCCATGGATGCGGAAGTCGCTGCCGGACTGAAAATTGTTCTCATTGCGGAGCTGATGGAATTCGTCGTAGCCCGCGACGATCGAATGGTTTCCGGTCGCCTTGGTGCTGAGGAAGTACGAGCCCTTGCCGAGGTACTCCTTGTTGTTGCGCTGCTTGGCGGGGCAGGGCGAGCCGCAGAACGTCGGAGACCACATCCGGTTTCCGGATGAGGTGTCGAGCAGCAGCGTGCCTTGTTCGAGCGAACGCTGCTCCGCGCCGTTCGTGAAGCGGTCGCGCATCCTGCTGAATTGCCCTTCCAGCAGGAGGTTCTGCGTGACGATGCCGTTGTAGTTGAGGGACAGCAGCGATCGCGGCCGATCGAACGGCGTGAGGCTGCGCAGATCCATGACGCGGCCGTTGCTGACCGAGTTGTCAGTCTTCTGATGGCTGTCGGTGTACGCCCCGACCATGGAATGCTTCGGTGTGATCTGCGCCGTAAGCTTTCCTTCGAAGCGCTTGTCGTCGGAACTCTGAGCAAACGGAATGTTCGTGAACACCGTCTGCGCGGTCGCATCCGTTTTCTTGTAGCGGCCGGCGGTGAAGAACCAGAGACGGTCGCGGAGAATACGGCCGCCGAAGGTTCCTTCGTATTGATTGTTGACCTGATCGAGGTTCTTGACCTGGCCGGGAAAGGCCGTCTGCGACGTCCAGCTCGGATTCGTGATGAGGTCGCGCGCGGAGCCGGAGAATTCATTGCCGCCCGATTTCGTGATCGTGCTGACGACGCCTCCGGTGAAGCGACCGAATTCCGCGGAGACGCCGCCGGTCAGGATCGACGTTTCCTGGATCGCGTCTTCGATGTAGAGCGGAGTCGGCTGGCCGCGAAGATTCTCGTTCACGACCACGCCGTCGACGAGGAAAATGTTGTCGAAGGAGTGCGAGCCCGAGATCGTGATCTGGTTGTTAGGCCCTGCGTCGGTGACGCCGGGCGCCAGCAGCGTGACGGCGTTGATCGAGCGATCGATCGGCAGCTCATTGATCGTGTCACTCTTGAAGTTGGTCGTGACCTGCGTGCTCTCGGCCGTCGGCGCGTTGGCCGTGACGGTGATCGCTTCCGAGACCGAGGAGACTTTCAGCTCCGCGTCGGCGCGGCTCGAGGCGGCAACGCTCACGGTGATGCGTTTGCGCATCGACTGCATGCCGGAAAGCTCGTACGTTGCGGTGTACTCGCCGGGCGGCAGGGAGGGGAAACTGTAGCCGCCCGCGTCGCCAGTGACAGCCGTGCGCGAGCCCTGCAGGCCCGGCGACACGACGGTGACGGTGACGCCGGGCATCGGTTTTCCGTACGTGGTCACCGTCCCGACGATGGATCCGGTCGTGCCCTGGGCGAGCAACGTGGCCGGAAGAAGGAACAACAGCGCGCAACGCCAGAGGATTTTCATCCTTACCCCCCGAAAAAAAGTCAACTGCTGTTGGACCGAACGATTTGGATCGGTATTCTACATGGAGTGATTGACGAGCGACGCGAGTTCCAAAGGCTGCATCTCACCAAACCGATCGACGGATGGTTCGGCGATTTCTCCGTTCTGATCGTCGAAGTCAGCGGAAGCGGCGCGAAGATCGTTCACGACGATGCCATCGCGCACGGATCGCGCGGTCTCCTCCGCTTTTCGTGGCGAGGCCTCGAGGTCGAGGTCCTCGCGCAGATCACGCGCAGCGACGGCGCGCGTTCCGGCGTGCACTTTCTCGATTCCAGTCCTGCCCTGCGCGAGATGATCGCGGACTCGGCGAATGAAGTGCTGCGCGCGCAGCAGGCGAATGCCCAGGGCGATCGCGCGCGCAACATCGTCGGCGATGAGACCCTCACTGCCGCATCCGCCGGCGTCCGCGCTGCCAGCGGATTTCTGCAATACCACCTGACCACGGGCGGATGGAAGTGTCATCGCGCGCTGCTTCCCGATCAGCCCGAGGATGGCTTCACGGTGTCGGCGAATGAATCTCAGGAACAGATCGATCTTCTGTGCAGCACGTACGAAAGCGGTGACGCGGAGGCGAAGCGCATGACGCGGATGATCGCGGAGGTCAGCGTCACTCGCTGAATGGCGATGCGACGAGGACCGTCGCGATCAAATCGCCAGCGTTCACGGTCGTGATTCCGGTGTCGACGATCGCGAACCCATTGGCCTGAACCATCGAGGTCGACACGCCCGATCCCTGCGTCGTCATCGGATACGCGATGAGTTCTCCGCCGCGCGCGACGACGCGCACGCGAAGGTAGTTGCGCCGGTCGCCGCGCGATTTCAAGGGTCCCATCAAGCGCGCCTTCACGATCGGTGGAAGGATTCCGCTTTTCTGCCCCATCGCTTTTCGAAGCGCGGGCGCGACGAAGAGGAGAAACGAGACCATGCACGACACCGGATTTCCCGGCAGCCCGAAGTAGACGCGGTCGCGCAGCCGCGAAAGAACGACAGGCTTGCCGGGCTTCATGGCGATCTGCCAGAACTTCGTCTCGGCGCCGAGTGCGTCGAGCGCATCCTTGACGAAATCGTAAGCGCCGACCGAGACGCCGCCGGAGGAGATGATGAAATCGCACTCGAGCGCCGACTCGATGGCCGCGATGGTCGCGTCGCGCGTGTCGCGCACGATCCCCATCATCCGCGGGATTGCGCCGGCCTCTCGCGCGAGCGCTGCCAGCGAATACGAATTCGAATTCACCACTTTTCCCAGCCCCCTCGGCTCGTCGACCTCGACGATCTCGTCGCCGGTCGAAATGATGGCGACCGTAGGGCGGCGTCCGGCGCGGACCACCGATTTCTGCACGCCGGCGAGGACTCCGATTTCCGCCGCGCCCATGAGTGTCCCGGCGGCCAGGACGACATCGCCGGCGCGCATGTCCTCGCCGCGCTTCCGAAGATTTGTACCTCTTTTTATTGTATGGTTAATAGTGACGAAATCGGAACCGGCATCGGTGATCTCGACGTGCGCGACGGTGTCGGCGCCGTCTGGAATCAGCGCTCCGGTCATGATCCGGATCGCCGTACCCTTTTCGACTTTTTTCGTCGCGACACTTCCGGCCGGCAAATCTTCGATCACGCGCAATCGCACCGGCGGATTCGCAATGTCATCCGCGCGCACCGCGTAACCATCCATCGCTGTGTTGTCGGCTTGCGGGACGTCGCTCGTCGCGATGATGTCCTCACGCAGAACGCGGCCGAGTGCGTCGGTGAACGCGACCTGCTCGGTACCGACGATCGCGATCTCGGCCAGCACGCGCTCCTGCGCTTCTTCCACCGAGATCATCCGCTCGCCGGCGCGGGGAGTCTGGAAGGTGGGCATCTATCCTCCCGAAAACGCCACGACGATCTCGATCTCGTCCCCCGCGCGGAGTTGCACATTCTTCTCGCCGTGCAAAATCAGATCGCCGTTGACCGCGAAGTTGTAGAGCTCATCGCGCTCACTCTCGATGCCGAGGTTTTCGATGACTTCGCCGAGCGTGGTGGCGGACATCGTGATGATTTCCGGACGGCCGTTGCGGAGCGGCTCGGGGAGGCGGACGCTGATCATGAGGCCAGAACCGACTCCAGCTCCCGTCGAAACTCCGGTTGCGGAAGCCCCTCATCAGTCAGATTCGAGATCGCGTAGAAGCGCGAGAGCATGTCGTCGAACTCCTGCCGGTCGATTTTCTCGCCTTTGTACGGTCCGACGCCGATGGCCTCTTCGAACCAGCGCTTCGGCAGCGTGTCGTCCTTGCGCGAGACGCCGAGCTCGGAATTGATCATGCGCTCGACGCCCATGATGTTCAGGCCAACGCGATCGATCTGCTCGACCGTGAGATTGATGCCGGTCACATTCGCGACCTGGTCGACGAATTCTTCGTAGCCCGGCAGCGACGGTGAGTTGAAGAGCTTTGTGGTGAAGCGGCACATGCCGACCGCATCGCCGACCGCGAAAATATTTTCGCAGCGGCGCACCGCGACCTCTTTTCCCTCGTAGCTGTTCGGCTCCGCCGAGACATCGCCGCCGTACAGCTCGCGCTTGAATCCGGGATCATCATTGATCTTGGCGTTGATCTCGAGCGTGACGCGGTTGCGGAGGTGGTCCATTCCGCGCGTCGCGACCGCCAGGCCCAGCGCGAACGCCTTGAGAATGCGCGCATCGTGCGGATCGCTTTGCGTCAACCCCTTCACGGCCATCAGATAGTCGAGCGCTTCGGGCGGGTAATGGCCGTTTTCTACGGCGCGCGATGAGTCGGCGATCACGTTGCCGAAGCCTTCGCGTTTTGCGGTCATGAAGAGCAGCCGCTCGATCGTGTCGTAGTTGCCCCACGTGAGATCGATGTCGGGATGGATCATCCCGCGCTGAAACAGCTCCATCGCCCACGCGATCGCGCTGCCGGCCGACGCCGTGTCGAGTCCGAGGTCGTTGCAGATGTTGTTGAGGCGAAGGACCTGGTGCACTTCCCTGATGCCGATGTTCGGCCCGAATTTTCCGACCGTCACGTACTCCGGGCCGTCACCTTTGATGTACTGATCGTGCGGGACATGTTCGCATCCGGTGAGGTCGTTGAGCGGGCGGCAATTCACCGGGCAGGCGAAGCAGCCTTCCATGCCGGGACGGTACGGATCGATGTTCTCGGCGTCGAGCTTGTCGGTCCACGTCGTTTCCTGATTGTTCTTCGTGCCCATCGCGCCTAACATCCGCGACGGTTTGTAGAGGAACGGCGTGCCGCGCTTTTTCAGCGCGTTCTTGACGACCGATGTGCTGAGCAGCTTCTCCGCGACCTCGCGGTTGCGCTGCTTGTGCGGATGGGCGGGCGTCAGGTCAGCGCTGCGTCCTTGAATCAGAACGGCTTTCAATCGCAGCGATCCCATCTTCGCGCCGGGACCGCCGCGCGCGTAGATTGCTTTCGGTCCGGCCATGATTCCGGAGCAGAGGACGAGGTTCTCGCCGGCGGTCGTGATCGACGCCAATCCGAAATCGCGACCTTCCTGACCGCGAAAATCGCGTTCCATCGCCGCGCGCAAATCGAGGTTGTCCATTCCCATCCACGGCGCTGCATCGACAAAGTTGATTTCGCCCTCTTCACAATGCAGCACCGTCCACATCCTCGGCTTCCCATAGATGACGAGATGGTCGATGGCGTTGAGTTTCATGAACGACGGGAAGTAGTCGCCGGCATTCGAGTCGAGAATGACCTTGGTTTCCGGCGACCACGACGTCACATTGCCGCGCGCTGCCGAAGGAACGAGCGAGGTCAGGATGCCGGTCCCGAAGATGAGCGGCACATCGGGGTGCAGCGGATCGAGTGAAGGATCGAGCAGATTGTGCAGCAGGAACATGTTCGTGCCTCGACCGCCGAGGAATGCTTCCACGACGTGGCGGGGCATGTAAGCGCGACGGACTTCGTGATGCTCGAGATCGATGAAGATCGTCTCGCCCTGCGTCGGGAACTGGCGTTCCCGCGCCAGCCGGCTCATCAGGGTCTCGACGCGTTCGCGGATGGGCATGCGTTTGGATAACAGTAATGCAACTTCAGTGCTTCCGCAGGAACTCGCGGACCACGTCCTCGACCCGCTTTTTCCGGCCGTCGACCTCGAAGTTCAGACGGCGCATGGTGGCGTCATCGAGGACTCCCGCCAGCGAATCGATCGCGGCGCGGCACTTCGGATCGAGGTCGTTTCGGTAGACGACGGCCGCGTCGTAAGGCGGGAAGTAGTGGCGGTCGTCATCGAGCACGGTCAGGCCTAACGATTCGATCAAACCATCCGTCGAATTGCCGGCGATCAGGTCGATTTCGCCGGCGGCCAGCGCTTTGTACGTCAGGCCGAGCTCCATCGTCTTCGGTGATTTCGCGAAATGGAGGCCGTAGTGCTGCAGCAGACCACTCCAGCCGTCAGGCCTGGATGCGAACTCATAGCCGAAGCCGGGTCGAAATGTCGCCTCGACGCGCTTCAGGTCGGAGATCGTTCGCAATCCCGAATTGCGACGGACGATCATCGCGAATGTGTCGTTGAATCCGAGGTTCGGTCCCCAGTGCAGGCCGCGTTTCGCGTAGGCGCGCGTGACGGTTTCGTTGACGGCCGGACGCGATTGCTGCAGCGGCTGATGGAGAATCGCGGTCAACGCCGTTCCCGAGTATTCGACATAGGCATCGAGCGATCCGGATGCGATCGCGGCATCGCAAACGAGCGAGCCGCCGAGATTCATGCGGCGGTCGACTTTGCATCCGGAAGACTCGAGCTTCTGCGCTACGAGCTCGCCGAGGATGACGGACTCGGTGAAGTTCTTCGATCCGACGACGACGGTTTTTTTCGCACACGCTGCCAGCAGGAGGATCGCGAGAAACTTCTTCATCTGCGGATCAGCTTACGCTCGACCAGCGACAACACGACATCGGCGACCAGCGCGAGCGCGGCGGCCGGCAGCGCACCGGCCAGGATCATCCGCGTGTCGACCATCGAGACGCCGCGGAAGATGAGCGTTCCGAGTCCGCCACCGCCGATTGCAGCGGCGATGGTCGCCACTCCGATTCCCACGACTGTCGCGATGCGAATGCCCGCTACGATCGTGGGCATCGCGAGCGGCAGCTCGACCTCGCGGAGCAACTGACGGTCGGTAAGACCCATCGCAACTCCGGCATCGACGACGATCGGATCTACGCCGCGAAGTCCGGTCAGCGTGTTGCGGACGATCGGCAGCAATGAATAAAGGATGAGGGCGACGATCGCGGTTCGCATTCCGATGCCGCCGATCAGCGGGACGGGAATGAGAAATCCGAAGAGCGCCAGCGATGGGATGGTTTGAATCGCGTCGACGATGCGGAGCGCCACCCGTCCTGCCCGTGCGCGCCGCGCGCACCAGATGCCGAGCGGAACGCCGATGATGACCGCCACGCCGACAGCGATCACCACAATGATGATGTGCTCGCCGGTGGCGCGAAGAACGTCGGTGGTCATGACGGCAAACTCGCAGCGGCGACAAAACGTTGGACGAGCGGCAGCGGTTGTGCCGTGAACTGCGCCGCCGGAGAATCGGCCACGACGCGCCCGCCATCGAACAACACCACCCTCTCCGCCACCCTCAGCGCCTCGGCCAGATCGTGCGTGACGAACAGGATCGTCACGCCGCTGCGCAGCGCGCGAAACGCATCCTGCAGATCGCGGCGCACGATCGGATCGAGCGCGCCGAACGGCTCGTCGCACAGCAGGATCGCCGGCCGCGCGATCATCGCCCGAGCGATCCCGACGCGCTGCTGCTCGCCGCCGGAGAGCGAACGTGGATAGCGATCGGCGAATCGCGCCGGCGGCAGATCGAGTTTCGCGAGGATGTCTTCGGCTGCGGACCGCACCTGCCCGTCGGCCCATCCGAGGAGGCGGGGAACCGTGGCGATGTTTTCGTAGACGGTCCGGTGCGGAAAGAGTCCCGATCCCTGGATGATGTATCCCGTTCGCCGCCGCAGTTGAATGAGATCGACAGTCGCCAGCGGCACGTCGTCGATCAGTACATCGCCGGCGGTCGGTCGAACGAGTCCGTTGACCAGACGCAGCGTGGTTGTTTTTCCGGCGCCGCTGCGTCCGATGAAAGCGACCGCCTCGCCGGCCGCGATTCGCAGATTGATGTCATGCAGAATCGGATCGACCGATACACTTCTGAACTGAACCGACGATGGCACTGCGCGATTCTAGACTCTACGTGTTGCTGGCCATCGCTGCCGCCGCCCGTCTGCTGCTGCAGATGGCGGCCCTTCCGCCTTACGCCGGCCTCGACGAGATCTACCACGTCTCGCGACTCGCGTTCGTTCTGCAGGAGGGACGCAATCCGGCGATTGATGAGAATTCGATCCCGCGGTATCTCGCCAGCACGATGGCCGGGGACCCGACACGCATGCCGGACTTCGGCGGCGCCGGCCCGGGATGGCCCGAGGTTGTGAAGACGCGGCGCGTTCTGGTCGATCACGCTGTCGATCGCGATTACGTGCGATCGAACATCGAATCGCAGCAGCCGCGTTTGTATTACTCGATCGCCGGGCGCGCGGCGCGAGTACTCACCGATCGCACGCAGATGTCGGAGCTTCGCTTCTGGCGGTTTGCGTCGGTGATCTTCGCGATCGGGATCGTGATGGCGACGGCGCGAATGGGACAAGTATTTTTCGGCGCGCGAGGAATCGTCGCTGCGGCGCTTCTGGTGTCGCTGCCGACCTGGCTCACGCTCGTCGTCCGGGCGAGCAACGACGCGTTCGCGTGCGCTCTGCTCGCGACGGCATTGGCGTTGACCGCGTCGGCTCCGGCCCGCACGCTGGCAATCGCGGCGGAGGCCGTCGCGTGGGCGCTCGCTCTGGCCGCGAAGCTTTACACATGGCCGATTTTCGTCGCCGCGCTGATTTTCTGGAGGCGGCAGCGAGCATCCGTTCCTCGAGTCGCTGCGGTGATCGCAGCGTCAGCGATCTCGGTCGCACTCACGATCGCGGATTTGATTTCGAGAACGCACAATCCACTCGGCATCCTCGCGTTTGATCGGGCGGCCGGCGCGGCCACGCCGCAGCCGATCCGCATTCTCGAGATGATCAAGATCTCGATCGCCAGCGGCATCTGGGCGAGCGGCCAGCATTGGAACGCGCTCACGCCTGCCGGAATGATTCTGTTCGCGCTGCCGATTCTCGTTTTGATCGTGCCCGGCGTCGCGCGATCGCCGCACCGCAACGTCGTCTTCGCGACCGTGCTCACTTTCGCGGCCGCGCAACTCGTTCACGCGGCCGGTTACATTCGCCGTGCTCGCGCGAGCGGTCTCGCGCTCCCGGCTGCCGGAAAAGAAGGATGGTTCTGGTACGCGCTCGCGCCGCTGGTCGTCGCGACGATTTTTCCGATGACTCCACTTCCGCTCCTCGGGACGTGGCTGATCGGATGGGACGTCGTCATTCACGAAGGCGCGTTGTTCCACGATTTCGCCGGCGCGACTTCTCCTGCGACACCGTCATGGCTCTTTCGATGGGGTCCGCTGCACGCGCCGTTCACCGCGGATTTGTCCCACGTCGCCGTTGGTCCGTTTGTCTCTCTGATGATCGCGCTTCGCGTGATTCACGTCGTCGCGGTGTTTGCGCTGTCCTATGACGCCCTACGAAGAAGAAATTAATCGAAACGCCGAGGTCTGGAGGTCGAAGGCGCTCCTGCGGGACGTCTACTTTCAGATGTACGCGAGGGTCGCCGCGTGGATCGACACGTCGATCGCCGGAAAAATCGTGGAGATCGGATCTGGGATCGGCAACTTCGGCGAATTTCAGCGGGATGTTGTGCTGACCGATCAGTCGATTCAGCCGTGGCTCGATCTGACCTGCAGCGCGTATCGCTTGCCGTTTCGCGAAGGCACCGTCTCGCACATCGTGATGTTCGATGTCTTTCACCACTTGTCGGCGCCGCGCGCATTCTTCGAGAGTGCGCGACCGGCGTTAGCCAGCGGCGGTCGCATCATCCTTCTCGAGCCATACATCAGCCTCACATCTGCTGTTGTGTACGGCGTTTTTCACGATGAGCCGATCGCCTGGCGCGCGAAGATCGAAGACACGCCGACAACCGAGTACTACGCGGCGCAGGGAAATGCGACGCGTCTTCTCCTCGGTGATCTCGACTGGCTTCCCGGATGGCGTGTCGTCCATCGGGAAGCATTCTCGGCATTTGGCTATCTATTGTCGGGAGGCTTCAGCCGTCCGGCGCTCTATCCGCGAGCGCTCCTGCCAACATTCAATGCGATCGATCGCGCGCTTTCGCATTTTCCGAGGCTGTTCGGCGCGAGGTGTCTTATCGTTCTAGGAGCTCGATGATCGGACGGACCGTTTCGCACTACCGCATCCTCGAACGCCTGGGCGAAGGCGGAATGGGCGTCGTCTACAAAGCCGAGGACACGCGGCTCGGACGTCTGGTCGCGGTGAAGATGATCTCGGAGAAGCCGCGCGATCCGATCGCCATTGAGAGGCTCAAGCGCGAGGCGCGCGCCGCGTCGTCGCTGAATCATCCCAATATCTGCACGATTCACGAGATCGATGAAGTCGACGGCCAGCCGTTCTTCGTCATGGAATTGCTCGAAGGGCGGACGCTGCGCGATGCCGGCCCCCTCGAACACGACAAGCTGCTCGATCTCGCGATCGAGTTCGCCGACGCGCTGGCGGCTGCGCACTCGGCGCACATCATCCATCGCGATCTCAAGCCCGCCAACCTCTTCCTCACCAACCTCGGCCACCTGAAGATTCTCGATTTCGGGCTCGCCAAGCTGGTCGCCGAGCGCGACGAGGCTTCGGAAGCGGCGACTGCGATGCGCGAGCTGACCGCCAGCAACACCACGCTCGGCACGATCGCGTACATGTCGCCCGAGCAGGCACGCGGCGAGCCGCTCGATGCGCGGTCCGATCTCTTTTCGTTCGGCGCCGTTCTCTACGAGCTGGCCACCGGCTCGAAGGCATTCTCCGGCACGACCACCGCGACGATCTTCGACAGCATCCTGCACAAGCAGCCGCCCGCGCCGGCGCAGCAACCGGCACTCGCGCCGATCATCATGAAGGCGCTCGAGAAGGATCGCGAGCTTCGGTATCAATCGGCGGCCGACATTCGCGCGGACCTCAAGCGGCTGAAACACAGCGATACCGGCATGGCTCCGGCGGTGAAACCGCGATCGCTAACGCCTTGGGTCGCGGCCGCGATGGTGGTGCTGGTCGCTGTGATCATTCTGTGGATGTTTCGACCGGCCTCGAAGATCGCGGCACCGCGCCAGACTACGGTCGCTGTTCTGCCGTTCGCGAACATCGGCGGCAGTCACGATCGCGATTACCTGCAGCTCGCGCTTCCCGACGAGCTGATCACGATCCTCAGCCACAGCGGCTCGCTGGCGGTGCGGCCGTTCGCGATGACGCGCAAGTTCACAGGCGACGTCGATCCGCAGCAGATCGGAAAGACGTTGAGTGTTTCCAACGTGATCACCGGCGACTACCGCAGCGACGGCGGCCGGCTGGGATTGACTGTCGAGGCAATCAACGTCGACAGCAACTCGGTCCTTTGGCGCGATTCGATCGAAGTGAAAGCGGAGGATCTGATCGCGATGCGGAACGAGTTGTCGTCGCGCGTGCGATCCGGACTTTTTCCGAGGCTGAACATCGGAGCCGCTGCGCGCGAACCCGACCGCCCGCAAAACGACGAAGCGTACGCGTTGTACATGCGGGCTCTCGCGATGTCGAGCGACGCCACGCCTAACAAACAGGCGATTGCGCTTCTGGAGCGTGCGGTGCAGCTCGACCCGAATTACGCGCCGGCGTGGTCGCTTCTCGGCCATCGTTACTACTTCGACGGCCAGTATTCCGATGGCGGAATGGCTGCCATCGAACGCGCCGAGGCAGACCATCGCAAAGCGCTGTCACTGGATCCCGATCTCATCATGTCGCGGCGTGGCCTCATCGTTCACCTGACGGAGAGGGGAGAATTGCCGGCGGCCTTCCTCCAGTCTCGCGACCTGATCGCCCGACGGCCGGACAGCGGCGACGCGCACTTCACGGTGGCCTACGTGCTGCGCTTCGCCGGACTGCTGCACGAATCTACGCGCGAATGCGAGATCGCCCGCTCCCTTGATCCGAAAAACCAGGGCTTGCGCTCCTGCTCGCTTGCCTACCTGCAGTTGAATGATTACGCGCGCGCGCGACAATTTCTGCAGATGGACGCCGGGTCGGACTGGTCGCACATTGTGGAGCTTTACGTACTGCTCCATGAGGGCAAAGACGCCGAGGTCGAACGCAGCGTCCGGGCGTCGGATCCGCCGTCGTTGCAGATGTTCGTTGCTGCCCGCCACAGGAGACCAAAGGCGGATATCGATCGCGAGTTCGCACGACTGAAGGCATTCGAGATGGGATTCCGCGACGGCGAGAATCCGTATTTTAATGCCGGACCTCTCGTGGCTGTCCGCCTCGATAAGGAAGCGCTCGAGATGCTTCGCCTTGCCGTCGACCGGCATTACTGCTCGTATCCAGCGATTGACAATGATCCGCTGCTCGCCAGGATTCGCACCACGCCCGAGTTTCAACAGATCCGCAAGGCGGCGATCCAGTGTCAGCAGAGTTTTCTGAGCTGGCGCGCCCAAAACGCGCCTTAGAATTGCAAGGGAGCTCATCTGGATGAGTGACACGCTCACACTTCCGTACCCCGCCACGGAGGCCAAGCCACCGTCGAAGCGGATTCCGGTGGCGGTTCTCGGCGCCACCGGTTCCGTCGGGCAGCGATTCGTGCAGCTTCTCAACGGCCATCCCTGGTTCAAGCTTCACGAGGTGGTGGCATCGGAGCGCAGCGCGGGCAAGTCGTACGGGGACGCTGCCGATTGGCGTCTCGCCACGCTGATGCCTAACGACGCCGCCGCCCTTCCCGTCAAGAACCTCGGCGCCGATCTCGAATCGCGCCTGATTTTCTCAGGACTCGACTCGTCGGTCGCGGGCGAAGCGGAAGACGAGTACGCGAATCGCGGATGCATCGTCGTTTCGAATTCGCGCAATCACCGGATGGACCCCGACGTGCCGCTGCTCATTCCGGAGATCAACGCGGACCACATTGCAGCGATCGAGCGACAGCGCAAACGACGCGGAGGGCGCGGAGCGATCATCACGAATCCGAATTGCTCCGTCATCGGACTCGCGATGGCGATCGCGCCGATTGAACGGCTCTACGGCATCGACCAACTGCACGTCACGACAATGCAGGCGATCTCGGGAGCGGGATACGCCGGTGTCGCGTCCTACGCGATCCTCGACAACGTGATTCCGTACATCGGCGGCGGCGAAGAGGAAAAAATAGAAGCGGAGCCGCGCAAGATTCTCGGCCGCTGGGAAAACGATCGCTTTGTCGATGCGCCGTTCCGCATCTCTGCGCAGGTCAATCGCGTTCCGACGATCGACGGACACCTCATGACGATCGCGTTGCGCGTCCGCAATCGCAACGTCGTGAACCTCGATCACGTGCGGGAAGCGATCGACAATTTCCGAGGAGAGCCGCAGAACCTGCGCCTGCCGTCTGCCCCGAAAAAGCCGCTGCATTACGTGGCGGGCGATGACCGCCCGCAGCCACGCCTCGATCGCGATCGCGAGGGCGGCATGAGCGTTTCGATCGGCCGGCTGCGTCCGTGCCCCTTGCTCGATCTGCGCATGGTCGCCCTGGTTCACAACACGATTCGCGGGGCGGCCGGGGCGGCGTTGCTGAACGCGGAGTTGCTCGAAGCGAAGGGGTTGCTGTGATCGTGGGCCGTTTGCCGTTAGCCGTTTGCCGAGGATGCGCTTTCACGGCCGGCGGCCAACGGCCAACGGCGAACCGGTCGGGAGGGCGGCAGTGATCGTCATCAAATTCGGCGGCACTTCCGTCGGCGACGCGCAGCGCGTTGCGAATGCGATCGATATCGTCGCCGAGCGGCGGGATCAGTCTCCAATCGTCGTTGTTTCTGCGCTGGCGGGAGTCACCAACGAGCTCGTCGCCGCGACGGAAGCCGCGCGCGAGTGCGACATCGATCGCGTCAACAAGATCATTGCTGCCGTGCGGCAGCGACACGAAGACGTTGCGATGCGGCTCGTGCAGCAGAAGTTCGATTTCTTCGAATCGTTCATCAAACAGCTCGACAAGCAGATCGATCAGATCCACACGATCCTTCGCGGCATTGCGCTGCTCGGCGAAATCACCGCACGCGCAAAAGACAAAGTCCTCGGCCTCGGCGAGAAGCTGTCGTCGGTTCTGTTCGCGTACTCGATGATGATGCGCGCGCTTCCGGGCGAGCACGTCGACTCGGAAGAAGTGGTGGTCACCGACAGCCGCTTCGGCGAAGCCACGCCGCAAATGGACGAGACGCGCGCCGCCGCGCATCGCGTTCTCCACCCACTCATCGAGCGCCGCCTGATTCCCGTGATGGGCGGGTTCATCGGACGGACGCGCGACGGCGCGACCACCACGTTAGGCCGCGGCGGATCCGATTACAGCGCGGCCGTGATCGGGGCGGCGGCCGGGGCGGATGAAATCCAGATCTGGACCGACGTCGACGGCATGATGACCGCCGATCCGCGGCTCATTCCCGGCGCGCGCGTGATCGATCGCATCTCGTACGTCGAGGCGGCGGAGCTGGCGTGGTTCGGCGCGAAAGTGCTGCACCCTAAAACCATCGCGCCCGCGGTCGCGCAGCGCATTCCGGTGCGCGTGCTCAACACCCACAACGTCGCGAGCGCCGGCACGCTGATCACACAGGAAGGCGACACGAGCGATTCCGCCGGCCCGCGCGCCGTGGCGGTGAAGCGCGGCATCACAGTCGTGCACATGACGTCGAACAAGATGTTAGGCGCGCACGGGTTCCTCGCACGGTTGTTCGCGATTTTCGAGGAGCTGGAGGTCTCGGTCGATCTGATCACGACCTCGGAAGTCTCCGTGTCGGTGACCATCGACGAGAAACACAACCTGCAGCAACTGATCGAACGATTGAAGCCGGTCGCCGATGTCGAAGTGCGCGAGAATCAATGCATCGTCGCGATCGTGGGCCGCAATCTGATGCGCGACTCGATGGTGGGGGCGAAAATCTTCGAGGCCATGCGCGGCATCCCGACCTCGATGTTCTCCCTCGGCACGTCCGGCTTAAACCTCAGCATCGTCGCCGATGATGCCGACGCCGACCGCTGCGTTCGCGCGATTCACGCCGCGCTCTTCGAAGTGCCGGTGGGGGCGGCCTCGTGAAGCTCGCCCTTCACGGCTACGGAAAAATGGGAAAGGCTGTGGAGAAAATCGCAAAAGAGTCGGGCCACGAGGTCGTCGCGATCTTCACGTCTTCGAAAAAGCCGACTCTGAACGGCGCCGAGGTGATGATCGATTTCTCGCAGGTGTCGGGGGTCGATGAGGCGGTGGCGCTGGCGTGCGATGACGGCGTCGATCTCGTGATTGGAACAACCGGCTGGAACGACCGGCTCGACGGCTTCCGCAAGCGCATCGAGCAGGCCGGAATCGGCTGCGCATACGCCTCGAACTTCTCGCCCGGTGCGAATGTCGTCTTCGCGCTCGCGCGGCGCGCGGGAGAAATGTTCGCGCGATTTCCGCAGTACGCCACCGGCATGGAGGAGCGCCATCACGCGCAGAAGAAAGATGCGCCCAGCGGTACAGCGCTGCGCATCGCGAGCGAAGTGAAGCAGGGGAGCGGCGGGAAACTCGATCCGCCCATTGTGTCGTCGCGCGTCGGCAGCGAATTCGGTTTGCACACACTCTTCTTCGATTCCGCCGACGACGTGATCGAGATCGCACACCGGGCGCGTGGGCGGGAGGGGTTCGCGCGGGGGGCAGTGCTGGCCGCGGAGCAGATACGCGGGCGAAAGGGACTCATCCGTTTTGACGAACTGCTGAATTTCGAATTTCGAATTTCGAATTAAGAATGAAGAATGGACACACCATTTCTTAATTCTTCATTCGAAATTCGAAATTCGAAATTCTTAATTCGAGGTTCTCAGCTGTTAGCTTCACGGAGGTGGGAATGAAAACGAAGTCAAACTTCCGCGGTGTCGGCGTGGCGCTGGTCACGCCCTTCAAATTGGATGGATCGATCGACGAAGCATCGCTCGAGCGTCTCGTCGATTTTCAGATCGACGAAGGAACGAACTTTCTCGTTCCGTGCGGGACAACCGGCGAGAATCCGGCACTGACGCAGGATGAGCATCGCCGCGTCGTCGAGATCGTGGTACGCCGCGCGAAAGGCCGCGTTCCCGTTCTGGCGGGCGCGGGCAGCAACAACACGCAGAAGGCCGTTGAGCTCGCCGAAATCGCCATCGACCTCGGCGCCGACGGCGCCCTCACCATCACGCCGTTCTACAACAAGCCGACGCCCGACGGACTCCGCCGGCACTTCGGCATGCAGGCCGAGGCGATCGAGAAGAAGCGCAGCGGATTTCCGATGATCATGTACAACGTGCCGGGCCGCACGGGCGTGAACATGACCGCCGCCACGACGCTGCAGATCGCGCGCGAAGTTCCGAATGTCATCGGCGTGAAGGAAGCATCGGGAAATCTCGAGCAGATCCTTTCGATCCTGCGCGAACGGCAGGACGGATTCCTGGTCGTCAGCGGCGACGACGCCTGGACGCTGCCGCTGGTCGCTGCCGGCGGCGATGGAATCATCTCCGTTGCTGCGAACGAGATTCCGCGGCTGATGAGCGAGATGACTACCGCCGCGCTGAAGGGCGATTTCGAATCAGCGCGCGCCGTTCATAACCGCATCCTTCCGCTCATGACCGGCAACTTCATCGAGTCGAACCCGATTCCGGTCAAGGCGGCGATGAAAATGCTCGGGATCATTCCGAACGACACGGTCCGCTCGCCGCTCGCGCCGATTGGCGAAGCGAATCGCAAAAAGCTCGAAAGCATTCTTCGCGAGTGCGGCCTCAAGCTGAAGGCAGTCGCGTAGATGGCGCTGACCATCGAAGAGCGCATCGCCACGCTCAAGACGAGCATCGATCGTCTCGAGGCCCTCAAAGTCATTCAGCTGTTCCTGGTCGAGCTCGAAAAAGGGACGGTGCGCGCGGCCGTGCGCGACGCCGACGGCGTTTGGAGCGTCCAGCCGTGGGTGAAGGAGGGGATTCTCGCCGCGTTCCGATTCGGTATGCCGGCGGAGTTCGCGTCGGGATCGCTCTCATTCATCGACAAGGACACGATTCCTCCGCGACGTTTCAAAATGCAGGATGGCATTCGCATCGTTCCGGGAGGCTCGTCGATCCGCCGCGGCGTGTATGTCGGAAAAGGCGTCGTGGTGATGCCGCCGGCGTTCGTGAACATCGGGGCCTACGTCGATGAAGAGACGATGATCGACTCGCATGCTCTCGTCGGATCGTGCGCGCAGATCGGAAAGCGCGTGCATCTCAGCGCGGGAGCGCAGATCGGCGGCGTGCTCGAGCCGATCGGAAACATTCCGGTGATCATCGAGGACGATGTCGTGGTCGGCGGCAACAGCGGCATCTATGAAGGAACGATTGTTCGCGGTCGCGCGGTCATCGGCGCGGGCGTCGTGATCACCGGATCGACGCCGGTCTATGACGTCGTTCGCGGCCAGGTCTACAAACGCACGCCCGAGCGTCCGCTGGAGATTCCGTTCGGCGCGGTCGTCGTGCCGGGATCGCGAACGATGAAAGGCGACTTTGCCGAAAAGCACGGCCTGCAAATCGCAACGCCGATGATCGTCAAATACCGAGACGAAAAGACGGACTCCGGGACGGCGCTCGAGGAGGCATTGCGATAGTGGCCGGTGACCGGTGTCCGGTCGCCACTGCGCAACCGACCACCGACCACCGGCCACCACGATGAAACCCGCGAAACGCCTCGACGGAATCGAGATTTCCCTGATCCGCCAGATCAACGCGCTGGCGACATCCGAATCCCTGAACCTCGGCATCGGCGAGCCAAACATCGAGCCCGACGCGACTCTGCGTGGCCTTGCCGCGAAGGCCGCAACGAGCGGGTCGTGGCACTACTCGCCAAATGCCGGCCATCTCTCGCTCCGAAAAAAAATTGCGGAGGGGATGCGCATGGACTTCGATCCGAAGACCGAAATCTGCGTCACGGCGGGGACCGAGGAGGGTTTGTACGCGATTTTTCAGGCGTATGTCGGGGAAGGCGACGAAGTGCTGGTGCCGAATCCCGGATTCGTTTCCTATCCGACGCTTGCGCGAATCGCGGGCGGCGTTGCGGTGCCGTACGACCTGGAGCCGCCCGATTGGAAACTGAATCCGAAAGCGGTGCTGTCGAAAATCACATCGCGGACGAAGTTGATCATCGTCAATTCGCCGTCGAATCCGCTCGGCTCGATCGTCGATCGGCAGACGCTCGAGACGATCGCCAGCGCGGGACCGCTGGTGGTCAGCGACGAGATCTATCGCGAGATCTGGTACGACGCGCCGCCGCCGTCGATGCTCGGAATGCGCCCGAACGTCATCGTGGTCGATGGCATGTCGAAGAGCCACTCCATGACCGGCCTGCGCCTCGGATGGATCGTCGCGCGCGAAGAAGTGATGAAGCCGATCATCACCGCGCATCAATACATCGCGACATGTGCGTCGGTATTTTCGCAACAATTAACAGAACTGATTTTCGATGCGCGCGAATGGAATGCCTTCTGGTTGGCGCGGATGCGCGAGCAATTCCGCACGCAGCGCGAGGCCGCCATGTACTCGATCGGGCACGAGCTGGAGGCTGAAATTCAGCCGCCGGCCGGCGCTTTTTACGCGTTTGCGCCGGTGCCTTCGTGCGATACCGTCAAATTCGCAAAGACGCTGGCCACCGATGCTGCGGTGCTCGTGATCCCGGGTGTGGCCTTCGGCAGCGGCGGCGAAGGGTTCGTCCGCATCTCGTTTGCCGCGGCGCCGGAAACGATCGGTGCAGGGGTCGAGCGCATCGGCCGGTGGCTTCGCGCCTCCGGACAATGATCACGTAAACTTAGGTGAGGCCTCACGTTTGCAACGAAACCGTAATGCAGCAATGGTCGCGAAGGCTCACGCCGCCGCAAAGGAAAAGCTTCCAGTCCCGCCCGCGAAGGATTCCGTCGCCGCGGCGGAAGTCTCGCTCTTCCGAAACGTCCTGAAAATCAAAGAAGAGCACGGCCTCGAAGCGCTCGGCATCGCGTTCTACGACGCGCAGACGACGATCCAATGGGCTTACAACGGCGATCACTATTTTCACGCCGCGTCGACGATGAAGCTCGCGGTGCTGCTCGGCGTTTTTCGTCAGATCGAGCGCGGAGAGTTGTCGCTCGATGCGCCCGTGCACGTTCGCAACCGGTTCACCAGCATCGTCAACCAGGAGCCGTTCATGCTCGATCTCGGCCGCGACGCCGATCCCGACGTCTACGGCCACCTCGGTCGCACGCTGACCATTCGCGAGCTGGCTTACTGGATGATCACGAAGTCGAGCAACCTCGCGACGAATCTTCTGGTCGATGTCGTCGGCATCCAAACGATTCAGCTGGCGCTCGACGAACTGGAAATCGATGGCGTCCGCATCCTGCGCGGCGTCGAAGATTCGGCAGCGTTCGAGGCGGGGCTGAACAACGAGGTCACCGCCAACGGTCTGCTGAAACTCCTGCGACTGATCGCCGACGAAAAGGCGTATTCGAAACACGCCAGCGGCGAGATGCTCAACATTCTGCTCGAACAGCAATACCGCAGCGGCATCCCGGCGGGTTTGCCGAAAGCCGTGCGCGTCGCGCACAAGACCGGCAACATCTCGACGGTCCATCACGACGCCGGCATCGTGTTCGTCGAGGATCGCAAGCCGTACGTGCTGGTGATCCTCACACAGTTTCGCGCCGAGACGGGGAGGGGGACGGCGGTGGCGGACGTCTCGCGCGACATCTACAACACGATCGCCGAACTGACGTATGAGTGATTCGCAGAAGATCAAAGTCGTCGACGCGTTCGATCTCGACGATGAGCTGCGCGCACTTCTCAAGCCGGGAGAGATGTTGCGCGACGAACACGGACGCCGCCATCGCCTTCCGCGTTACTTCTACGAGATCCCGACGCACGAGGACGCAATCCAGATCCGTCTGACACACCACTTCGGCATGAATGAATTCATCCTCGTCGATTTGAGGGAGTCGTCGCGCCTGCAGCAGTTCCCCCGCTACGTTCCGTGCGCCGTTCGGGTGCTGGCGTTCTTTCTCGAGCAGTTCCGCGCCGCCGCCGGCGGCTCGATCCACATCGCAGTGAACGGCGCGTATCGATCGCCGGCGCACAAGATGTCGAGCGATGCGAGTCCGCACATGTGGGCGACGGCCGCTGACGTCTATCGGATCGGCGGATCCATTGTAAAAACCAAAGAGCTCATCGACCGCTTCAACGATCTCGCCGAGGAATTGAGCGACGACGTGCTGGTGCTGCCATACGGACACGAGACCGGCAAGACCGTCGACGATCACGTCCACATCGACCTCGGATACCTCACTGTGATTCCGCGCGAGATCAGTGAAGACCGCATGGAAGTTCCGCAGGAAAGCCGGCCCCGCTTTGCGTTCGAAGACCGGCGCAAACGCGAGCGCCGACTGCCAGTCGCGGCCGGCTCCGAAGACGAAAAAACTCAATAACCCTCGTCAAAACGCGGCCTGCCGTTTGCTATGGGGTAGCTCAGCAGTTCTGTATCGCCCACCCGGAACGCCCGAAATGCCGACGAACTGGAAAGATGAGATTGGAAGTGAGCGGGTCCCGCAGCGGACCCGGCTCAACATGCCGGTCATCGGGATGGAATCCGAGTTCAACGTCTGGCTGGACGAGGAAGAGATCGATCCGAAGAAGTACTGGAAGCACCCGGGGGCGTTCATCGATCGGGAGCTGCTGCCGCGAGAAAAATCGTCCCTGCAACTGCCGACTGGCGGCGCTGTTTATTTTGACCGGGGGGTCATCGAAGTTGTAACACCTGTCATCGAGCTCGGGCCCCACAGCACGGCCCGCATGGTCCGCAATCTGTGGGAGCAGATCGGATTCGTCCGCGACCAGCTGACAAAGTGGGAGAAGCGAAGCGGACACACGGTGCGCCTCAAGGGTTACAGCGCCCACTACAACATCTCTTTCGAGATTCCGAGGTCGGCGCAGAGCCCGAACCGCAATATCCGGAAGCTTGCTCTTCTGCTCGCATACATCCTGCCGGTGCCGGTCATGATCGTTGGGACGAACCGGCGATCGACCGGGGTGGGCGTGCGTCCGCGCGGCAATCGCATAGAAATTACGGCCGACTTCACGCCTGACCCGGGCCTCATGGTGGCCACCGCCACGCTGATTGTCGGCATCGTGCGCCAGGTCATGTCCTGGCCGACGTACGACCTTTCAATTTTGGAGAAGCTGCCGATTCCCGTGATCGCGGGCGTCGTCCCTGGAAAACACACGACGCGAAAGGGCTGGCTCACGAAGGACTTCCACTATCCGCAGAGCCCGTACACCTCCGACATCAACGCGCCGATCTGGATGACGCAGTACGGCCGGAAGGTGTCGTTGCGGCGGATGGCGAAGCAGGTCGCGTGGTACTTCCGCCGTTCCATTCGTAGTTTTTCCGATCCGTTCAGCTTCCGGCTGCTCTTCGCGATTCTCGACGGCCGCGCGCCCTCGATGCTCGAGCTCATCGACCGGCCTACCGCATACGACGATGTCGGCCACCTCTGCCGATGGGGCATGGTCATTCACGAGCTGAAGAACTACGACGCCGAGATGAGTCTTCTGCAGCCGAAACGCAGTGCGTGGGATGCAGAGTCCATTGACGAATACGTTCTCGAGCGCGAGCGGGCACGTGCCTTCCTCGCGAGAGAGCTCGAGTCGGTCGGTGGCAAGCATGACTCGAAGGCGGTCGCTCTGATGCCCAGAACGTTGCGCCGGCCGGTCAGACGGCGGCGGCGGGCATCATTGACCCGGCGGCGGAACGACGCGACGGGCCGCCTGATGCCCCCGCGCTCTAACGAGTATCTGGATCGCCGCGGAACATCGCTGCTTGCGCCGCCGATGTCAAAGGAGCGACGCCGGCGAGGCGAACGGCGAAAAAACCATTTCGCGACTCCGTATCCCGATCGCCGTCTCACGCGGTCAGCCTACGAGCAGGTTTTCTTGAAACTCGTATCAGGCGGACGTCTGCGCGTCGGCAACGACATCTATCGCCCGGTCGGCATGAAGGGCTGGTACCACGCGATTTTCCGCCGCGACTCCGACGGCCAGGAGCGTTTGCTGTCCATCGACCAGCTGCTGCAAAGGATGAACGACTGGATTTGACGGCGGCCTATTCGGCTCTGCGTTCCCAATCTTCGCGAATCGCGCCGCCGGGAGTTCGATTCTTCAGGCGCGGTTTCTCGAGGATGCTCGCTAAAAGGTCCGCCACGCCCCACGCCAGGAACGTCGACGCTGCGATCGTGAACAACTGCGACGGCGTTTGAAGGCCGAGAAGCAGAAAGAGGGCGAGGGGAAGGATGACGCCCATTACGATGGCGCCGATGATCAGGCGGCGTCCAGACACGCAGCTATTGAATCACAGTCCGGACGGCGATCCTTCGACCTCGGCGGCATGGCTCTGTACGCGATCGCCAAAGTCCTGCTGATAATTGCGCACCTTCTGTACGTAGTTCCGCGTCTCGCGATAAGGCGGCACACCACCGAATCGGCGCACGGCACCCTCACCGGCGTTGTACGCCGCGATCACCTTCTGCTGATCGCCATGGAACTGTTCCGTCAGGTACTTGAGGTACTTCGCTCCGGCCGTAATGTTCTGAGCCGGATTCGTCAGGTCTGTGGCGCCCATCCACCGACCCGTTTTCGGGACGAGCTGCATCAGGCCGATGGCCCCCGCGCCTGATCGCGCGGTGGGTTTGAATTTGGATTCCTGCTGGACGACGGCCGCGACGAGCTCCGGCGGCAAGCCGTTTCTCCTCGCCTCGTTGTAGATGATCGAGCCGAACGGCACCTGCGTCTTGAAGAAGTTCTCCTTCACCTGCTCGGCGACATCGACCACTTTTTGCGGAGCTTCCACGACCGTCTGCGCGATTGCAGCGGGAGCGGATTTAGCGGTATCTGCGACGGCGTTGACAGCGCCTTTGACTCCGCCGGTAACCTGATCCGCAATGTTCTTCGCGGTTTGAAGGTCCGACGTGATCGCGTCTTGGGACGCAGGTTTCGGCGGCTGCTTCTTCGCACTGTCCGCCGTGGTGATGAGCGTGTTGCCCACCTTCAGCGGAATCCCGATCGCCCCGAGAGCCAAGGCTCCGCCCAGCGCCCAGGTGGCGTATTTCTTTCGAAGAGCGCCCGAACGGCTGGGTTTGACCTTCTGCACTTCTGTACGAAGCTGCGAGCGGTCGTAGCCGTCGAGAAACCGCTCCGTGAACGGCCGGTTGGTTTTGACCTCGCCCATGCCCGCTTATTTTGCAATTGCGAGACCACTTGCAAATTGCTGAGGCGTAATGTGTTACGAGCCCATCCATTGCCGTAATGGTTGAATACGCCATAATGTGCGAATGCTGAGGGTCGCCCTCGTTTTCGCCGCCGCACTGGCGGCTCCGCTCCATGCGCAGAACTACCTTTGCGAGGACGTTTTCCACGTCGATCAAGCGCCTGCTGCAGAGCCGGTCATGCCCCGCCCGGAGGTCAAGCTGGACCCTGACATTCAACGGCTCTTGAAGTACTCCCTCATCGAGTCGAGGCATCGGCTGAATGGGCTGGCCAGCTATTACTCGAATTCGCTCGATGGAACGCTGACCGCCAATGGCGAGCGCTACCATATGAAGAAGTTCTCCGCCGCGCATCTCACGCTTCCGCTCGGCTCGTGGGTCGAGATCAAATCGAAGGCGACGGGAAAGAAAATTCGACTGCGCGTGAACGATCGGGGCCCGTACGTCCACAAGTTCATCATCGACCTGTCCCGCACCGCCGCCCGCGCGCTCGGCGTCGACGTCGCTGAAGATCGCACAGTGATGATTCGCATCATCGCGCTGCCGGGCGAACGGCCTCTGTCGGACTCTGTACTCGCCGGTCCGGAAAGGGTAATCGCGGAAGAAGTCGACGGCCGTTAGCGCGGAATCGTGAAGCAGAACGCGCTGCCCTGGCCGAGCGCACTCTCGACGCTCATCGTTCCGCCGTGGCTCTCGATGACCCGCTTCGCGAGATAGAGGCCATAGCCGGGACCACCGCCGCGCGACTTATCGAGTTTGAGGCCGAGGTCGAAGATCTGGTCGGTGTAGCGAGGGTCGATGCCGATGCCGTTGTCACGAACGCAGAAGCGATAGCCGTTCGGATCGGGATTGCATTCGATCGTCATCGTGCGCTCGCCTTTCGGCCGATCGTTGAAGAACAGCGCATTCGAGATGAGCGCGCCGACCGCCTCGCGCATCTTCTCGGGATCGACGTTGACGGTCGGAAGGTCGCTCGGAATGTCGACGCGCACGCCGCCTTCATCGATCTGATAGCTGTACTTCAGCATCACTTCTTCGAGGATCTCGCGAAGCGGCGTGGGGCGCTTCGAATCGGCGCGCGCCAGCAGCTTCACCATGTGCGACATGTCGTCGAGGATCTTTCTCATCTGCTGCGCGCAAGATCGAATGCGGCGCAGAAAATCCTGACCTTCAGCGTCCAGCTTGTCGGAGTAATCGCCGACCAGCAGTTCGCTGAATCCATCGATCGAGAAGATCGGCGATTTCAGATCGTGTGAAAGGACGGAGAAGAGGCGGATCAACTCATCCAGCGTGACCTCGCTCCGATCCGTTTCTTTCTGATCCAGAACTACGATGATGCCCTCCGACAGCAGCCATCAAAGCAACTTGCCTGCCTACAGTTTGCGGAAGACGGCGATGTTCCCTGCGCCGAGTACAGTGGTTGTCCCTCCGCCCTCGATTGCGACTGCGGTGGCTGGCGGAATGCCGATGCCGATTTTCACGTCCGGAACCGACATGAGGCGCCGCAGCATCGTGTCGTCCTGCGGATCGAACGCTGTTTCAACGACGGTGTCCCGCAGCCAGCCGAGGGCGGGGAGGGCGGAGGCGGCGGAGCGCATGTCGCGAGCCTGCGTTCCGAACGACGCGGCGCCTGCGCCGATGGCGGCGATCACGGCTCCGTTTGCGGCGGCGTCGCGCATCGCCATCTCGGCCGGCGACCCGCGCAGTGTGTCGAGAAAGTTATTCGTCACTCCGCCGCCGACGTAGATCATTCCAGCAGCCATGAGGTGATTGAGGTTTTTCTGGCGGCGGCTGTCGCGGCTGCGATAAATCGGCACGTTGATCGTTTCGATCTCCGAATCGATTTGCTTGAAGTATTTGCCGAGATGCACCGCGTATTCGGCGGATTCGGATGCTGTCGGAAGAAAGGCGATTGTTTTTCGCTGCATCCCGCGCACGAGAAACTCGTCGATCTCGCGCGTTTCGCCGAAGGAGAACTCGCCGCCGCCGATCAGCACCAGCAGCGTGACGGGAGTCGCGAGTTGGACGTTCAAAGGCTGCGTCATCGCGTTATATGCTCCGCTGATGCGTCACATTTTTGCCGGCTCTCCGTGTGGTGCGATCTGGCAGTCTCTCATGGACGGCAAGTCACAGTTCTGTCGTGCTCGATGCCGCGACAGCGGCCAAGGCGAGAGCGAGCGCGTCGATAGCATGATGGTCGAGCGCTGAAGTGACCGACGTCGCGATTGTCACCGGCGCATCCTCCGGCCTCGGACGCGAGATTGCGATACTCCTCGGCGATGGCGATCGGCAGGTCGTCGGCGTTTCGCGACGGCCGTTTCACGAGCCGCCGATCGCCAGCGTCGCCGGCGATGCTTCGCACCGCGAGACTGCATCGCGCGCGGTGGATGTCGCGAAGCAGCTCGGACGCATCAACGTGCTGGTCAACTGCGCTGGTGCCGGCGTTTTCGGACCGGTCGGATCGTACGACGATGCGGCGATCACGCGCGTGATCGAATCCAATCTCATCGCGACGATCATTTTTTGCGAGGCACTCTTCCCGCGATTCCGCACCGGTGGCGGCACGATCGTGAACATCCTGTCCACCGCCGCACTCATCGGAAAACCAAACGAGAGCGTCTACTGCGCGGCGAAATGGGGCGCGCGTGGCTACAGCGAATCGCTGCGCGCGGAGGCGAAAGGAACGCAGGCGCGGATCATGACCGTCGCGCCGGGCGGAATGGACACGGCGTTCTGGAGCGAACGGAAGTCCGATTTCATGGATCCGAAAGAGATTGCGGCGATCGTGGTGGATGCGATCTCGCGCCCCGTGGGGATTGGCGAGATCGTGATCAACAGATCGTGATCCTCTGTGTCTCTGTGGTGAAAGGCTCTCACCACAGAGACACAGAGATCCACAGAGCTAGCGTCTCGAGACTTCGAGAACTCTCTTCCCCATATCCGCCGGCGACTTCACCACGTGAATGCCCGCGCTCTCCAGCGCTTTCATTTTTTCAGCAGCAGTGCCCGTGCCGCCGCTGATGATCGCGCCGGCGTGTCCCATCCGCCGCCCCGGCGGCGCGGTCTGTCCCGCGATGAACGCGACGACCGGTTTCTTCACATTGCCTTTGACGAACGTCGCTGCATCTTCCTCGGCCGTCCCGCCGATCTCTCCGATCATGATGATCGCCTCGGTGGCCGGATCTTTTTCGAATGCCGCGAGGCAATCGATGAAGTTCGTTCCAGGCAACGGATCGCCGCCGATGCCGACTGCAGTGGATTGTCCGACGCCCGATTTCGTGAGCTGGCCAACCGCTTCGTAGGTCAGCGTTCCGGAGCGCGAGACGATTCCGATCGGTCCGGGCTTGTGGATGTGTCCCGGCATGATGCCGATCTTCGCCTGCCCCGGCGTAATGAGGCCGGGGCAATTCGGTCCGATGAGGCGCGAACGCTTCCCCGACTTCCGCAGAAAATCGTGGGCCCTCATCATGTCGTTCACTGGAATGCCTTCGGTGATGCACACGATCAGTTCAATGCCGGCGTCGGCGGCTTCCATGATCGCGTCAGCCGCGAAGGGCGGCGGAACGAAAATCAGGGAGCAGTTCGCGCCTTCCTTTTCGCGCGCATCGCGGACGGAATTGAAAACGGCGAATCCTTCGTGCGTCGTCCCGCCTTTGCCGGGGGTCACTCCGCCGACGACTTTCGTGCCGTAGTCGCGGCACTGGATCGCGTGAAAAGTCCCTTCGCGGCCCGTGATGCCTTGCACGATGACGCGCGTCGAATTGTCGGCCCAGATGGCCATCAGGCGCGCCCTTGCGCAGCGGCGACAACTTTCTGCGCTGCGTCCCACATGCCGTCGGCGGTGATGAGCGGCAGTCCCGATTTCGCCAGGATCTCTTTTCCCAGCTCGACGTTGGTTCCTTCAAGACGCACGACCACCGGCACGGGCAGGCCCACTTCGCGCGATGCGCTCACCACGCCCTCGGCGATGCGGTCGCCGCGCATGATCCCGCCGAAAATATTGATCAAAATTGCTTTCACATTCTTGTCACTCAAAATGATACGAAAAGCATTCTTGACCTGTTCCGCGCTCGCGCCGCCGCCGACATCGAGAAA
>JALYZI010000206.1 GCA_030948915.1 Acidobacteriota bacterium | reverse complement strand
GTCGTACTCAGGTCTCGATTGCTGCGCGTCGCCCCACGGATAGCGCATTCCCTCCATCCCGCCGCGCGCCGCACGTTCCCACTCCGCCTCGGTTGGGAGTCGGAACCGCGGGCCCAGCCAGCGACAGTATTCGACCGCATCGAACCACGACACGCCAACGACCGGCTGGTCTGGATCGTCGAAAGGGATTTCGCGAAACGCCGAGTACTCGCGATTCGTCACCTGGGTCGCGGCGATTTCGAATGCATCGACCCACACGCGATGGACCGGGCGCTCATCATCAGCGCCGTCGTCTGAGCCCATCGTGAACCAACCACCGGCAACGAAGACCAAATCAGGGATACCCGGCCGTAGGATCCCGTCGAAAGCGCACGCGCGCGAGGGTGACCCGCTTCTGCATCGCGACGAGAATGAAGAAGAGGCGGTTCATGACTCGCGTGCGGAATCGTGCGTTCCATCGTCCGCTGAGGACCGTGACGACCGCCTGAAACATCGATCGCGGCGGCTCCGGATCGAAGAACAGATCACGAAACTCAGGCGAATAGAATCCGATGACGAATCGCCGGAAGATTTCGTAGCGCTTTCGCTGGCGTCCCGAAAAAGCCGCGAAGCTTCGCCCCGAAAAATCGTCGGCGCGCAGAGCGCGATCGAGCTCGGCAGCTGCTTCGATTCCCGACTCCATCGCAATCGACACGCCGGTCGAAAAAACCGGATCGAGAAACGAGCCGGCATCGCCCGCGAGAATCCAGCGGTCGCCGGCGTATTTCGACGCGCTGTACGAAAAATCTTTCTCGACGCGCACCGGCCATTCGCGTTTGGCGTTCTTCATCAGCCTCGCGACGACCGGCGTGTCGCCGATCGCGCGATCGAGCCGCTCTTCGTTCGTTCCTTCCTGCATCTGCATGAAGAGATTCTTCGGCAGCACCACGCCGACGCTCATTAGCTCCGCCGAGATCGGTATCAGCCAGAACCATCCCGAGTCGGCGCGCGCGACGATGCGGATGTCGTTAGGCCGGTCGCCCTCCAGCAGCGGAACGCCCGAGTAATGCGAGAAGATCGCGATGTTCGCGAGGCGCGGTTCGTCCTTGCGCAGGTCGAACTTTTTGGCGATGAGTCCCTGCCGTCCTGTCGCGTCGACGAGTGCCCGCACGCGAAACGTGGAGCCTTCGACTTCAAGGATCGCTGCATCGGGTGTGAACTCGCAGGCCGTCACGCGATGCTGCTCTCGCACATCGACGCCGACTTCGCGGGCGCGCTCCATCAGCATGCGATCGAACTCGGCCCGCGGCACCTGATACGTCTGCGGCCGTTTCACCTCGGTCACCGACGCGAAATCGACGCCGCGTCCGCTGAGGCCATCGTGCGTGAAGAGGCGCGCGCCCCACTTGACCGGAAAATTCGCGTCCGCGATTTTCTCGGCGAGACCGAGCTCCGCGAAATGATCATTGGCCGTGGAAAGAAGCGACTCGCCTATGTGAAAGCGCGGGAACTTCTCGCGCTCGAAGAGGACGACCGAGTGCCCGCGCTGCCTGAGAGAGATGGCCGACGAAGTTCCGGCGGGTCCGCCGCCGGCCACAGCGAAATCGAAGTCGTAGGTCACGCACGAAAAAGTATCTCACGCCACTGTTGCGCGATGTCGATCATCGCGCGGCGTGCCGTGCGGCAAACGCCGGTGAGGTGGACGAAGCCGTGTCCGAGGCCCGGGTAGCGTTGCGAGTGAACGATGTTGCCGGCCGCGCGCAGCGCGTCGGCGTACGCTTCTCCTTCATCGCGAAGAATGTCGAACCCGGCCGTGATGACGAGCGCCGGCGGCAACTTCGACAAGTCAGGAGCGCGGAGCGGGGAGTCGCGTACGCGCTCCGTTTCCGGAGCGCCGTAGTGCCGCCCGAATGCCGAGCGGTCCTTTCGCGAAAGGAAGAAGCCCTCGCTGAACAAATCGCGCGACGGCCATGAAGTGCGACCGTCGGTCGGCGGATAGATCAGCAATTGTGCGAGCGGAGGATTCGCGCGCGATTCCTGACAGATGACCGCGCTCAAATTGGCGCCGGCGCTGTCGCCGCCGATGGAGACCCTTCCTGAATTTTTCTGCGCCCAACGCAGCGCTGCAGCAGCATCGTCGAGCGCCGCCGGAAACGGATGCTCGGGAGCCAGCCGGTATGCGACGCTCAAAACGCGGACCCGCGCATGACGGCAGAGAATCCGGCACGGTTCGTCGTGCGTCTCGAGATCGCCGAGAACAAAGCCGCCGCCATGAAAGTAAAGTGTCAGATCCGTCGTTTTTTCTCGAGGCTCGTACAGTCGGGCCGCCAACGGTCCGCCTGCTCCTTCAATCTCGAGATCGCGCACTGCGCCGACTTTCGTGACCGGCCCGCGATAGGCGAGCGTTTCGCGCCGATAGCGTTTTCGCCCGGCCTCGACGTCCGGCTCGACGAGACCCGGGCGATTCGGATGCCGCATCGAACGGATCAGTTGCAGCTGCGGATCGAGCTGCTGTCCGTCGACCATGACGGGCGGCATCCGCGACATCCGAATCTTGAGCCGATCCGGAAGGTACGAGATCGTTCGAAGCAGGAGATAACGCGTGTGATCACGCATGCCGGTTTGCCGAGTATCGTACGACCGTTTCCAGATGTGCCCGCCAGCGTTTGAGCCCGCTGCGTATGTTATTTGCATGTACGCGGATCAGCGCATCCTATGAAAGCCCCTGTGAAAACGTCACTCGACCATCGTGCCGATGACCCCGGCGACCCTGTTGATCTCGAGCGCCGGCGGAAATTTCGCGCTCTGGTCGTCGAGGATGACCCGGGCATCCTGACTCTTGTTCGTCGCGTGCTCGAGCGCGAGGAATTCAGTGTCGAAGGTGTGAAGACTGGGCTGGAAGCGATTCAGCTTCTGAGGGACGTGGCCTACGACCTCTTGATCCTCGATCTCCGATTGCCTGAGAGCAGTGGTGAGGAGGTCATGACATTTCTGGAAAGCGCCCAGCCTGGAAGCCTCCGCCGCGTCATCGTGATGACTGCATCTCCGCGGGCGCTGAGTTGCGAATTCCTGGAACGCATCTGCAAGATCCTGACAAAACCTTTCGACATCGATGAGCTGGTCCTGATGGCCCGTGAGTGTGCCCAGGATTCGACATCCTGCTCGAAATAGACTTACGCCGATGCTGGCGGCAATCTGTTACGAGCTCAATCAACCTGTGCGCGTTGAGGAAGTGGACCTCGATGAGCCCAAACGCGGCGAGGTGCAGGTCCGCATGGCCGCCAGCGGCGTCTGTCACTCCGACTACTCCGTCACCACCGGCATCATGCCCGCCAGGCTTCCCTGCGTTCTCGGCCACGAAGGGGCGGGAATCGTCGAACGAATCGGTGAGGGCGTCGATCATCTGAAAGAAGGAGACCGCGTACTCCTTTCCTGGGTGACTCCGTGCGGCGTCTGTTTTTACTGCGGCATCGGAAAGCCGCAACTGTGCGATGTCGGAGCAAAAATCAACGCGACATTCCGTCAGCCCGACGGCACCACGCGCATGCATCGCAACGGTGCCGACCTGCAGGCGTTCTCCGCGCTCGGCGCGCTCGCGGAACGGATCGTTGCCCCCGCCAAGGCCTGCGTGAAGCTGCCCGACGATGCGCCGCTCGACAAGGCGGCGCTGATCGGATGCTCGGTGATGACCGGTGTCGGCGCAGTGTTGAACACCGCAAATGTGCGGGCGGGAAGTCGCGTGGCAGTGTTCGGAGCGGGCGGCATCGGTTTGAATGTGATTCAGGGCGCTGCGATCGCAAAAGCGGAGCGAATCATCGCGGTCGATGTGAATCAGCGCAAACTCGATTTCGCGAAATCGTTTGGCGCGACCGATGTCGTCGATGCCTCCGCAAACGATCCGGTTGCGGCAATTCGCGACCTCACTGATGGCCGCGGCGCCGATTACACGTTCGAGGCGATTGGCCGCAAGGAATCGATCGAACAGGCTTACGCCGCGGTGCGGAAGGGCGGGACATGCGTCGTGATCGGAATCGGATCTCGCAAGGAGTCGGTCAGCCTGAACGTGTTTTTCATTCCGGTGATGGAGAAGCGCCTCGTCGGATGCTGGTACGGCGGATCGGATGTTCACCGCGATGCTCTGCGGCTGCTCGCGCTCTATCGGGACGGAAAGCTGAAGCTCGACGAACTGCTGACCAGAACGTATTCGCTACGGGAAGTGAATGCGGCTTTCGCCGACATGCGCGCCGGTGTCAATGCTCGCGGCCTGATCGTCTACTAAAAGATCGTCTTGACTCGATCGCCGGGCCTTCAATATGCTACCTACCGGTCGGTCGGTAGATCGACAATAACAAACATGACGGCGCACGATCGCAATGCGGTCCAGAGCGAGGGACGAGCGGCCGAGGTGTATCGGACGGCGGCCGAGATCATTCTGGAGAAGGGCTACGACGCCACATCCGTCAGCGACATCGCGCAGGCCCTCGGCATCACGAAGGCCGGGCTCTATCACTACATCCACGGCAAGACGCAGTTGCTGTTCGACATCATGCAGTACGGGCTCAACGAGCTCGATCGCGAAGTGGCGCAGCCCGCGATGAAGATCTCCGATCCGGAAGCGCGGCTGCGTTTCATGATCGCCATGCACGCGCGGATCGTCACGCGCGGCCACGGCGCGGTCACCATTCTCGTCGACGAAGCCCGCGCGCTCACTCCCTCCCAGAACCGCAAGGTCACGCGGAAGAAGCGCGAGTATTTCAATTTCCTGCGCGCAACTCTCCAGGAATTGAAAGACGCCGGCAAACTGCGGAATGTCAACCTCACCGTCGCAACGTTCAGTCTTCTCGGAATGATCAATTGGTTGTCGCGCTGGTATCGCGCGGAAGGCACCCTCAACGAACAACATGTTGCAGAAGCAATCGTCGATATCGCTCTCAATGGTCTGACCCGGCCGGCGGCCCGCGGCGGTCGGAGTCTTCGAGCAATTTGATTTTCTACAGATGGAGGCACAGATGGTGTCAAGGGTCCGAGCTCTTTGTATCATTCTCATCGTCCTGGCAATGCCGATGGGTTTGTTCGCGCAGTCGCGTCTGACGGCGGCGGACATCCAGGGAACGGTTCAGGACCAGACGGGCGCCGTGTTACCCGGCGTAACCGTCACGGCCACCAACACCGCGACGAATCAGTCGCGCACGGCCGTCAGCGACAAGGAGGGCCACTTCTACATCGGCGCTCTGCAGCCCGGGATTTACTCCGTGTCGGTGGAGCTGTCGGGATTCGCTCCGCAAACGCGGAACGGCCTGAGGCTGATGATCGGGCAGTTTGCCGATCTGCGCTTCACGCTTCGCGCCGGAACGAGTGAGGCGATTGTCGTCAGCGCGAAATCGCCCGTCGTCGATACGACCGAAACCTCGGTCTCCACGGTCGTCGGACAGGAGCAGATCGACAGCCTCCCGACCAACGGACGCAACTTCCTGAGCTTCAGCGTCATCACGCCGGGAGTTACCACGGATCGAACGCCGCAGCAGGGGGCATCGGCCACGTCGGGATTGTCCTTCGGAGGACAGCGCGCGCGATCGAACAACATCATGGTCGACGGCGTGGATAACAACGATCCGATCGTCGGCGCCGTTCGCGCCACGTTCAGCCAGGAAGCGATCCAGGAATTCCAGGTGCTGACGAATTCCTATTCGGCGGAGTTCGGAAAAGCATCGGGCGGCGTGGTGAACATCATCACCCGTTCCGGAACGAATGAGCCGAGCGGAAACGTATTCGAGTTTTTCCGCGACAAGAGTCTGAATACGAAATCGCACTTCGAGAAGTTCGACGTCTTCGGCAACTCCATCAATCAGGGGAAGGCGCCCTTCAAGCAATCGCAGTACGGCTTCACGCTCGGCGGTCCGATTCGCAGGGACCAGACCTTCTACTTCCTGTCGGCGGAGAGTCTCCACACCGACAGCAGCAGCTTCGTGACGATCGATCCCGCGGCCGCGACGCTGCTCAATGCCAACGGATTTCCGGTAGAGCTGGGCAATGTTCCGTTCGCAGTCAAGTCGCGCGAGTTCCTCGCCAAGATCGACCATCAGTGGAGATCGGCGCACAGCCTGACCGCCCGCGCCAACTACGCCAGTCTTCTGAACGAGAACATCGAGCCCTTCGGTGGCATCGTGGCGCGCAGCCGAGGAGCGTCGCAGGACCGGAAGGACTGGGCGCTGGCGATGTCCGAGACCGATTCGATCCGCGAGAGTTGGATCAACGAGCTGCGCGGCCAGTACGCGCGCGAGAATCAGATGATCGAGTCACTCGATCCGAACTGCGGCGGGGCGTGCGATACCAATTCCAAAGGCGGTCCGACCGTCGAGATCATCGGTGTCGCCAGCGTCGGCCGTCAGCGATTCACGCCGCAGCCGCGGCGCAATCAGCGTTATCAGTTGAAGGATTCGCTCAGCTTCTTCAACGGGACGCATTCCGCGAAGGCCGGTTTCGATTTCAATGACGTGCACACGTCATTCACCGCACTGCCGCTGCATTTCGGCGGCCGCTTCATTTTTGCCGCGCTTCCCGCGATTCCGTCACTTGGAATCAATGCGCCGATCTCCTCTTTGCAGGCGTTCGCCGCCGGAGTGCCGGCCGCGTACGTGCAGGGCTACGGCAGAAGCGGCGATTCGTACAACGACCCCGACATCGCGCTCTTCGCGCAGGACGACTGGAGCATCACGTCGAGGCTCATTCTGAAGTTAGGCCTGCGTTATCAGCGTCAATTCATGTACAACCTTCCGTACACCGTCTCGATGCCGGGAGGGGCGGCCCCCTTCACGTACAAGATTCCGCAGGACAAAAACAATTTTGGCCCGCGTGTCGCGCTCTCGTTCGACCCGGCCGGCGATGGAAAATCATCCCTGCATGCCGCGTGGGGAATCTTCTACGACAACCAGATCCTGGCGAATGCGCAGATCGGCAACGGCATTAATGGACAAGCCGACGGCGTGCGCACGCTCGTCGCTCGCATCCCATCGTCCATCGCAGCGTGGAGAGCTCCCGGCCACAAACTCGCCGAGCCGACCACGCCGTATCCGAGTCTCGTGATCTCGCCCGATCCGGGCCTGCAGACGCCGTATGCGCAGCAGGCCGCCGTCGGCTACGACCGCGCGATCGGACAGCTGGTCTCGGTCTCGGCGGATGCGCTCATGGTTCGCGGACATCATCAGATTGGAACGATCGACTACAACCCGATCGTTCCATCCCTCGGCGCCGGCAGACGGCCTAACGACATCAACGGCGTCGCGGGAACATCGGCGTCGATCCTTCAGTACACGGCATTTGGTGAGACCTGGTACAAGGGCCTGACTCTCTCGTTGAACAAACGGCTCTCGAGCAACTACCAGTTCCTCGTGTCGTACACGCTGTCGAAAGCGGAAGACACGTCGACAGATTTTCAGAGCGCGTTCATCGTGCAGAACAGCGGGCGAGGTCGCGATCCCAACAATCCGAAAGGTCTGCCGATCGGCTTCGACCCGAGATCCGAAAAAGGCGCGGCCACGCACGATCAGCGGCATCGCCTGGTGGTCAGCGGCCTCTATCAGTTCCCGTGGCAGGTGCAGTTCTCGACGATCATGACGGCGGCGTCGGGCCGTCCGTTCACGCCGTTGGCGGGCGTCGATCTCAATGGTGACGGCGATGGCGGGGCATTCCCCTCGGATCGCGCGCGGACCAATCCGGCTGACCCTTCCACTTCTGTCAAACGCAACAGCCAGACGATGAAGAATCAGTTCATCGTGGACACGCGGCTGAGCAAGCGGTTCACGTTCACCGGTCGCAAGGGGCTGGAGGCGATCCTCGACGTGTTCAATCTGCTCGATCGCGCAAACTACACCGAGATCAACAACATATTCGGAACGGGCGCGTTCCCGTCAACGCCGCAAAAGGATGCCGCCGGCCGGGTCACATACGGACGGTACACCGAGGCGCTTCCGGGGCGTCAGATGCAGTTGGCGGTGAAGCTGACGTTCTGACAGGTCATCCTGAGCGGAGTGGAGGATCTCGAGCGACGCAACTCGAGATCCTTCGCCGTCTTCGCGTCTCAGGATGACGCGAGCGACCGATGACCAGAACCATTCAGCAACTATTCGATTTGTCCTCGCGAGTCGCCGTCGTCACCGGCGGCTCGCGCGGACTC
>JALYZI010000200.1 GCA_030948915.1 Acidobacteriota bacterium | reverse complement strand
GGCCTGACGCCTGACGCCCGACGCCTGCTTTCAATAGTAATCGCGCTTCTTGAAGTAGCTGTCGCGTTTGGCGCCCGACGACTCCGAGGTGACACCCTGCGCCGGCTCGTGGTCGTCCTCCACGGCTTTGCCGATCGGATCGCTTTCGAAGACCTTGGTCTGATCCGACCCGTTTGCATAAAAGTCGCCGCCGCGTTGCGAGCTCCGATTGCCCTTCAATCGATTGAAGTTCTGTCCTGTTTCACCGGTCAGCCATTCCTTCTGGCCGCCGTACCTTTGTGGCTCATTGCGTCGTTCTGCCATACCTGCGGAAACTGCAACAGTGCTACCAACCGCGCACCGGATGCCACTCGTCGACGACATTTCCGCGGTCGATGGCGTGATAGACGTCGTACATCGCCGAAGTCAGGCAGGAGTGGTTGGGAATGATGCGAAGGCGCGTGCCGACCGGCGGCGGATCGATGGCGTGCAGTTTCCCATGTTCCTGCGAGACGCTGATGAGCTTGATCGGCAACGGACGCAATTCGAGATCGCACACAATACCGTAACCAAATTTCGTTTCGATATGATCCGGGCCGAGATCTTTTGACAGCGCGAGCGCGCCGGCGTCGATGATTGCCTGGCGCCGATCGGGGTATGAGCCGACCACCGTAGCGAGAACGGACACTGCACAATCTTCGCGACGGCACGATCCGACGGTCGCCTGGAACGCATCGTAGAAAACGTAGTTGCCGGGACGCACTTCATCGGAATCTTCGAATCGATCGACAACCGATGCCGTCGGAGTCGAGCCGACGCTGCGGATCAGATTCGGCGCCAGCTTCGACCGAAAACGCGTCAGCGCCGCGGTCTCTTCGGCCGCGACGCGGCGGATTTCGTCGATGGTCTTCGCGTTGTAGGAATGTCCGGCGTGCGTGAGCAATCCCTGAAATCGCACGTAGCGCGACTGCGCAATGGCCTTCGCGAGCCGGACGCTTTCCGGTCTGTCAGGATCGACTCCAGCGCGGTGATAGCCGCAATCGACTTTCAGGAAGACGTCGAAGACGACCTTTTTCTCCTCTATCGCTTGTAGAGCAGAGTCACTATCGATGAGGATGTTGAACCGCTCGATTTTTCCGGCCAAAGCGGCAGCGCGATCGAGTTTTTCGGGTGGGATCGGCACCGCGTACGTGATGTCCTCGAACCCTCCCTCGGCGAAGAATTCTCCCTCGGCGAGCGTCGAAACGGTGATCGGACCGAGCGCCCCGCCATGCTGCATGCGCGCAATCTCCAGCGTCTTGTGCGTCTTCACGTGCGGACGGAAAAAGACGTCCGACGCGAGGGCCTTCTCACGCATGCGCGCGCAGTTTTGTTCGACAATATTCCTGTCGACCAGGAACGCCGGCGTCTTCAAATGCGGAAAATCATACATATCGATATGGACGCATTCTACGCGTCGGTCGAACAGCGCGACCGGCCGGAGCTTCGTGGTAAGCCGGTCATCGTCGGCTGGCCGGGCGAGCGCAGCGTCGTGTGCGCCGCCTCGTACGAAGCGCGAAAATTCGGAGTGCACTCCGCGATGCCGTCGTCGCGCGCGCTGCGCCTCTGTCCCGACGGCGTCTTCATCGCGCCGAATTTCGAAAAGTACAAGACGGCTTCACGGCAGATTCGCGCAATTTTCGAGCGCCATACGCCGCTCGTCGAACCGCTCTCGCTCGATGAGGCCTACCTCGACGTCACACAGGAGCTGACCGGAATTCCATCGGCCACTGAAACCGCCGAGGCGATCCGAAAGGAGATTCGGGGAGAGACGGAGCTCACGGCATCGGCCGGCGTCGCGCCTAACAAATTCCTCGCGAAGATCGCCTCCGACTGGCGGAAGCCCGACGGACTGTTCGTCATCCGCCCCGAACAGATCGACACGTTCCTCATCAGTCTTCCGGTCCGGAAAATACCGGGCGTCGGCAAAGTGACGGAGAAAGTCCTGGTCGACATGGGCGTCGCGACCGTCGGCGACCTGCAGCGATTCACGGATGCGCAGCTCGTCGATCGATTCGGAAAATGGGGAACGCGGCTATGGGAGCTGGCGCGCGGCATCGATGAGAGCCCCGTCGAGCCGTCGCGAAAACGGAAGTCGTGGTCGAGCGAGAGCACATTTCCGCGCGACATCAGCATGGAGGAAGTGGCCGACTACATCCGCAACGAAGCGCATTCGCTGTGGGAAACGCTCGCGCAACGGAAACTCGTCGGGCGAACGGTGACGGTCAAATTGCGGACAGGCGCTTTCGCCACCGCGACGCGGCGTCTGACGCCCGAGTCGACGCCGGCGAGCGGGGACGATCTCGCGCGGATCGGCGTCGAGCTCTTGACGCGATTCGAATTTCCGGACGGCAGCAAATTTCGTCTCGCGGGAATCGGCGTTTCGAATTTTCTGGAAGAGGAAGAGCAGCAACCCGTTCTGTTTGGTTAGTGGCCGGTGACCGGTGGCCGGTGGCCGGTGGCCCACCGTCAACCGGCGTCGTCAACCGGCCACCGTCAACCGGCCACTATCAACCGGCTACAATGCGCGCCCTATGAACGTGCAGCCAGTCTCGGTCGCACAGTACGGAATCGGCCCCATCGGCGCGGAGATCGCGCGGCTCCTCCTCACGAAACCGTGGGTCAGACTCGTCGCGGCGGTCGACATCGACCCGAACAAGATCGGCAAAGACCTCGGCGACGTCATCGGCCTCGGAAAATCCGTCGGCGTGAAAGTCACGGCTGATCTACAGGGCAAACCGGAAGTCGTCTGCCATTCGACCGGCTCGCGTCTGCGCGAAGTCTCCGCACAGCTCAAGAGTCTTCTGGAACGCGGCTGCCATGTCGTCTCGACCTGCGAGGAACTTTCCTTCCCGCTCGATCACGCGATCCGCAACGAGCTGCAGCAGGTCGCGCGCTCGCACAACGTCACGCTCCTCGGCACCGGCGTCAATCCCGGCTTCGTGATGGACAAGCTCCCGCTGACGCTGACGTCGGTCTGCCAGAGCATCGAGTCGATCGACATCATCCGCATTCAGAACGCGTCGACGCGCCGCGAGCCGCTGCAACGGAAAGTGGGGGCCGGAATGACGCCGGCCGAATTTCGTGCGGCCGTCGATACCGGAAAGATCAAGCACATGGGCCTGCGCGAGTCGCTGATGATGGTCGGCAACGGGCTGGGAGTCGAATTCGAAAAAGTGAGCGACGAGAAGATCGAGCCGATCGTGGCGAAGAAGGAAGTCGTCACGCAGTATCTCAAGGTTGCTCCCGGTCGGGTTGCCGGCGTGCATCAGACGATCGACGGCCGCGGAAAGATCAACGTGCGCCTCGAGCTGCGAATGTACGTCGGGGCGGAAGACGTGGCCGCCGACAAAGTAATCGTGCGCGGAGTTCCGAATCTGGAGATGGAGATCAAAGAGGGCGTCCATGGCGACCGCGCGACGGCGGCGATGGTCGTCAATGCGATTCCGCGTGTCATCAGCGCGCGGCCGGGCGTGCTGACGATGGACGATATTCCGATCAGCTTCCGGTGACGTAACGCCGGCGTTACGAGCGATATCGTACGTCGATCACTTTGCGCACGACATCCTTCGCGATGTTCGGCAGATTCTGCACGCCGGTCAGCACGTCGTTGAACGCGTGCGACTCGCCGCCGTGCTTGAAGCATTCGGCGCAGCGCGGAAGGTTCGTGAAGTCGCGGCGCTCAAATGCCGACAGCATCTCGGCCATGCGCGGGCTGTCGATGATCTCGCGCAGCGACTGCGTCTTGAGGTCGCCGAGGACTTGCTCGCCGTGGGCGTCGTAGCAGCAGTGCGTGACGCGGCCATCGGCGAACACCACCACCCAGGTGAAAAATGCGCCCTGCACGCATCCATAGAACTTGCCGTGCAGATCGGTCTCTTCGTTGACGTCGAGCGCCTCGCAAGTCTTCTCGATCACGCGCGCGTTCTTGAATTCATTGAGATCGAAGAAGCGCCGGAAGTCGTCGACCGTTTCGGCGAGCGTTAGGCGCGATCGCATCTTCTGGATCTCGATGCGCAGACGATGACCCTTCGCCTGACGCAGAAAAGCGCGCGTCACTTCCGCGAGCTTGTCGAAATCGCCGCCCGTCCGCAGTGTCGGATAGACCTCCGGGTTGATCGAATCGACGCAGATGCGCAGACGCTTGAGCGGCGTCGCCAGCAACTTCGCCCCGATCTCCTCGGTCAGCAGCAAACCGTTCGTGCTGACGCTGGCCTCCGGAAAAAGCCGGATCGCATCGTCGAGCCGCGAATACAGCAGCGGCTCCCCCATCTCGTGCAGCCACTTGAGCCGCAAGCCCGCGCCGTGGATCTCTTTTTCGGCGCGCTCGACGAGCCACCATTCCATGTCCTCGTACGGACGGCGCAGGACCGGCAGCGGACACATTCCGCAGCGCAGGTTGCACTTCGATGTCAGCTCAAGGCCGACTTTGATCCGCCCAGGGGAGAATTTCATCTTGGGCTCACCAAGCGTTTCATTACCGCGCCGTATTCCTGCCACGAGTAACGGCGGGCGCTCTCGGCGGCCGCGCGCTCCATCGCGGGTCGGTCGCGCGTCGTAAAAAAGTCGTCGACCGCACGGGCGAGCGCCTGCTGATTCTCGGGCGGGATGAGAATGCCGTTGTGGCCGTCGATGATCTCCGGCAGTCCGCCGACGGTGGTGGCGATCACGGGACGCGCAAAGTGAAACGCGGTTAAGGCGACGCCGCTCTGCGCTTCGCTCCGGTACGGCGCGAGCACGACATCGGCGGCTGCGAAGTAGTTCGCGATCTCGGAATCGGGGATGAAGCGAAGGTCGAATCGGACGTTCTCCTGCGACGCGTAGTCGCTCTTCCACCACGGTTCGCCGGCCACGATCAGCGTGACTTTCGATTGCAACTGTCGCCACGCGTCGAGCGCGATGTCGAGTCCTTTGAACGGCCGGATGTGACCGAAGAAGAGCGCGACGTTTCCGCTGACCCCGATCTTGCGGCGCGCTTCTTCGCGCGACGGAGTCTCGCGGCCCAACTCGTGGACTGGCAGAAACGTCTGGACGACTTCGGCGCGAGTCCGCCGCTTCGCTTCGTCCGCCTCGCTTTTCGCATGCACCACCAGAATGCCGGCGCGTCGAAACACGAGATTGGCGAGAAAGCGCTTCCAGGCTGCCGGCTCCTTCTCGCCGATGTTGTGACACTGCACGATCGCGCGACGCGACATCATCACGCGATACGGAATCGCCCATACCCAGATCCACCACACGAAGATCACGGCGTCGTATTCGCGCAGACGCCGGCGCGCGCGAAGCCACGTCAGAGGATTGAGAATGTCGAGGATGAAATCGGCCTTTGCACGCGGCAGCGTCGGATCGACGTCGCCGCCGCCCGGATAAAACCGCTTCGGATACTGACGCTTGAATGAGATGACGTCGGCGTCGAGCTCCTGCGCCAGCCGCGTGGTGCAGTAAGCGATGCCGGCGCGATAGGGATAGACGGGACCCACAATCGCTACGCGGGGTGGCCGGTGGCCGGCGGCCGGTGGCCGATCCGTCATGGCGAGATTGTCCAGGCAACCGGCCACCGGCAACCGGCCACCATCAGGCGGCGGAGAGGAAATTCACGACAGTCGAGGCAAAGTACGCTCCCCACGTCCGCGGATTGAAGACCAGCGACGATGAGAGGAAGCAGGAGTGCGTGCAATGGCACTCCTTCGCTTTGATCGATGCGCGCTGCGCGTCCGCTTCCGGCGAGAACCACAGTTGACCGAAGTCGTAGCCGGTATCGCGCACGTTGCCGACCGCCTCGCGCAGCTCGCACATCCGCACTTCGCCGCGCGCGTCGAGCACGCCCGAAATCTGTCCGGCGTAGCACGGCTGGACTTGCGTCTCCTGTTCGAGTACCGCCAGCTCCAGCTTGCGCGTGTAGACCTTCACGAACTTGAGGAAGCTGTCGTAGTGATCGAACGCGTTCCAGTACGCCTCGAGCTTCGGAAGCACTTCTCGATACCTCTGCGTGGAGATCGGCTGGATGTTCTTGTCGGGCTGATCGCCGCGCAACATCTCGAACGAGTGAAACGCGACGTGTGGAAAATCGCGTTTGACGTTCTCGAAGATCGTGTCGAGATCGTCGACGTTGTAGTTGCAAAGGCACGTGTGCACGTTGACGGTCAGATTCGGATAGCGGTCGCGCAGCGCGATCAGATGCGCGTAAGTCTTCTTCGCTTTTTCGTAGTTACCGGGGACGCCGCGGATCCAGTCGTGTTTCTCGCCGATGTGATCGATCGAGATGTTGACGACGATCTGCGTCGACGGGCAGCGCTGCAGCGTCTCCTCGGTCCCGCGCGCGATCAGATCGCTGGCGATCGCGCCGGTCGGAATCGTGATCTGTTTGACGTGATTCTGCGTCGACAGCATCTCGCAGACTTCCGGCAGGTCGCGTCGCAGGAACGGCTCGCCGCCGCTCATCACCACGAAAAGGAGGTCGCCGAGGGATGAGAACGTTTTGCGGATCTCATCGAAGGAGAGCTCGTGCTCTTTGTTCTTGCGCAGCTGCTCCCAGTTGAAGCACGTGCGGCAGAACGAATTGCAGTCGTAGGTCAGGCCGAGGATCATGTAGATCGGCTTCATGCCCCGGCGGTTGACCAGGTAACGCAGATACTGAGCTTTGTCGGCGAACTTCATCGGGCTTGCGGCAGTGTAGAACCCGCACTGCGCCCCGGCAAATCCCCAACCTTCACTCTTGCGCCGGCCTGAAGACGACAATCCCATTAGGGCAGCTCAATTCGAGCGTCATCGCCTCCTTAAAACTGTTGCTTACGTCGACCGGCAGGTCGAGTGCGTCGCGCAGACGGTTGAGCGCATTGCTGTGAGGCGAGGCGATCGCGAGGCGCTGGAGCCTGCATCCGGACGGCGCTGTGGCCGACGGGTGTTGTGTCTCCGGCGCCCACAGAATGAAAAACGGCGCCCGTTGCGTGTTTCCTGCGAGTTCGAAGGTCTGCCAATGCAGCGTCGCTCCGGATGGTGTGGTGCGTTCTCCGGCCCTGTTTTCCGTGACTACGAATCCCGCGGAGGCCAGGTCTCTTCGCAGCGCCGGCCCATCGTCGGACGTGACGGCCCAGCCGACGGGAGTGGGATTCTGGAGATCAGCCAGGTTCGGAAGCCAGTCCGGCGGCGGCGTACCGGGCTGAGCCGCAATGATCTCAAGATAGGTCTGGCCGCCGAGGGACACTAGCGCGTTGTGCGTACCCGTCGGATGTTTTCCGCCGTAGATGGGACGCACACCGGTCATGCGCTCGAAGGCGCGAGTCGCACGATCGAGATCGGGGGCGCCGAGGATGATGTGATCGATACGGGCGTGAGCCTTTCGAGTTGCCATGGTCGATTGCCATGAAGCCAACTGCCAGCGGTCGCCGCTTGCGGCATACACCGCCGTGTACAGTATTTCGAATTCGCGATCCGAGCCGGCGTTCGTGACAGCCATCTCCGATCGGCCGGTCACGATTGCCGTGTTGCCATACGTTCGGACACGCACATCCTTCGGCGCGATCGAACGATACCGAAGGGCCCCGCTGCGGAGACGCTGAAGAAACTGCGGCTTCGATTCGACCTCGCCGCTCGTGTGAACGTAGACGAGGTCATCCGCCAGAAGGGAAGCGAGTTTTTCGAGGTCGTTCTCGACCATTGCGCGAAATCGTGCGCGGTCAAATTCGCGAATCCGATCGGCAGAGTCGTCCGGGATTGTTCGCGGCGAGGGGCCCATCCCGCAACCGCTGAGTTGAACGAGCACGGCTGCGGCGAGTAGCAATCTCTCGACTCTTCGCAACAGGATCTCCACGGTAAGCGTGTTAGACCGCCGGCATCGCCTGCCCACTGATCCGCTCGAGCTCCGCGATACATTCATCGACGTGTGCCAATACTGGATCGCGGTCGAAGCGAGCACTCGCAGAGTCACGGAGGACTCGCAAACGCAAAGCCGCTTCGCGCGCTGATATGTCGCCTGCAAGACCAGCGAGTTCCGTCAACTCAGCCGAGATCTCGTCGAGGAATCGCGTTCGCTCTCGATCAGCAGATTCGATCTGAGAGTCACGCACGTAGTCGGCAAGCAGTCCGAGCATCTCTTCGGAATCTGACCAGTCGATGAACGTCATCGAGTCGCCCTCCTCATGCGTTCCAGCGCTTAACGTACTGCCGATGCCTGCTCCGCCGCCATCGCATCCGGATACATCGCGCGCTGCTTTCCTTCGGACGCCAACGTGCGTTGCCGGCTCAGGTAGCGCTCGAAAATCGCGATTCGCTCCTCGGCCTGCGGCATCATTTCAATCACGCGCTCGAGATTGATGAGGTAGTCGGGATACTTGGTGACCGCCCGGACTTCGCCGAGGAATGGGCGCAACTTCGCGTAAACCGCAACATGCTCCGTGTTGGCCGCGTTGAACATCTCCGCGGGGATTGCGTTTTGAACGACCAGCGAGGCTGCCATGTCCCAGTAGGTGGTCACCATACGATACGGGGCGCTTTCATGACCCGGACCGAGCCACGCGGCGAGGACATCCTTTGAGGTAGTCGGATGGAATTCGAAGACGAACCATGCCCGGGCCTGCCGCAAGGTCGGCTCCGTGCGAAGCTCATACAGCTTGAGCAGCGTGTCGGCTGCGTGAGAGGAGTCGGCCATCACAATCTCCTTGATAATGACGAAGTATAACTCTCGCGATGTGGTCTGATGCAGCGCCGAGTTAGCGATCGCCACTCAAGCGGCAGTGCGGATTCGCACTCATGTGCTCGAAATGTCCGGTCGTGCCTCCCATGTGTGCTCGGACGGGTTCGCCACATTCCCGGCAATGGAAAACCACATTCGGTTTACGGTCCCGGATAGCCAAAGCCTCGGCGATGTCGATCGCCCGGTCGTTCAGCTTGCAAGTGGTGGCCTTGGGCACGTCCTAATCCTCCCTCCATTTTGGACCTTAACGAACCCGGCGAAGGAGTCCCCACACAATGCCGAAATAGTACGTCAGATGATGCAGCGCAAACGCAAACGGAAGCATCGGCCAGTATGACTTCGGCAGTCGCGTTGTGCGCGCGCCGAGGAGGAACGTCACGACGTAGTAGAGAATCCAGAGCGGCGGAAAGAAAAGCATGATCGTGCCGGCCACCAGAAACGCGTAGACGCGATTGTCTCGAATCGGCCGCTGGCCTGTCTTCACGCGGTAGCGCCATCGCTGTTTCAAATACGGACCCGGAAACGCACGGCGACGGTGATGCACGCGCACACCAGAGTGGTAAACGACCTCTCCACGCTGCATCAATTGTTCGATCAGCGCCGTGTCCTCGCCGATGTAGCCGACGGACTCATCAAATCCAGTGAATGCGTCGCGCCTGACGAACAGATTGACGAGCGCGATGTCGCTCGGCTTCCGGATCGGAAAAATGCCAGGCCGATTCTCGTGGGAGACGATTCCGCTGCCGATCCACGGCGTTGCAAGCAGAGTCTCCGAGACGAGTTCCGCAGGCGGCGAATCTTCCGGGGCCGGATCCGACCCTCCAACACACACCACTTTTGGAAATTCATCGAGATATGCAACCGCGGCCGCGAGCCAGTCCGGATCGGCCATCGCGTCATCATCCATGAACGCCAGAATCTCGCCGCGAGCCTCGGAAACCGCTCGATTTCTTCGAGTTGCGGGATTACGATTGCTCTCGACAACGTTGCGTACGCCGGTTTTGGATAAGGCAGAGAGCGGAGTAGCCGACACGACGATCAACTCGAACGGAAACGTCGTCTCCTGCGCCAGCACGGATCCGATCGCGCGCTCGGCATCCCCGCCGAGCCGTTCAACGGGCATAATCACAGAGACCTTCATTCGTTTGCCGTTTTCCGTTAGCCGTTTTCCGTTAGCCGCTTGCCGTTGGCGACCGCGGCGCAAAGGCCCAACGGCGAACGGCTAACAGCCAACAGCTAACGAGACACTATGAAGCTTATCGTTCAAATCCCTGCATTCAATGAGGAAGCGACCATCGCGCTGACGCTGCGCGACATTCCGAAGAAAATCGACGGCATCGCGGTCATTGAAACGCTCGTCATCGATGACGGCAGCACGGACAACACCGTCGATGCCGCGCGCAAAGCCGGCGCGACGCATATCGTGCAGCTCAGGAGTCACCGCGGCCTCTCAGCGGCATTCGTCGCGGGCGTGGACGCGGCGCTGCGACTCGGAGCAGACATCATCGTCAACACCGACGCCGACAATCAGTACGCCGGCGCCGACATCGCGCGCCTCGTCGCGCCGATCCTTCGCGGAAGCGCAGAAGTCGTGATCGGCGACCGCGAAGTGTCGAAGTCGCCGCACATGTCCCCCTTCAAGCGGATGTTGCAGCGCCTCGGCACATGGACTGTGAGCCTTGCGTCCGGCATTCGCGTCGGCGACGCGACGAGCGGCTTCCGCGCGTTCTCGCGCGAGGCGGCGCTGCAGATCAACGTCTTCAACCCGTTCACGTACACACTCGAAACCATCATCCAATCCGGCAACCGCAATCTCGGCGTCCAGTCGGTGACGATCCGGACGAACGCGCCGTCGCGGCCATCGCGCCTTTATCGCGGGATGGGAACGTATCTGCGGAAATCGATCGCGACGGTCTTTCGCATCTACACGCTGTACAAGCCGCTCAAGACTTTCTTTCTGATCGGATCGGTGCTGATCCTGATCGGCGGGGCGATCGGCCTTCGGTTCCTCTGGTACTTCTTCCAGGGCGATCGCGGGGGACACGTGCAGTCGCTGATTCTGGCGGCGGTGTTTCTCATCGTCGGATTTCAGACGATGCTGATCGGACTGGTCGCCGATCTCATTTCCGTCAATCGGCGTTTGAGCGAAGAGGTGCTGATCCGACTCAAAAAGATGCAGCCAACCGAACGCGTACGCGGATCGTTCGGCGACCGACAGACGCGTCCGCAGCCGCAGGCACGTCCGCAGCCGCAAGCGCAGGTGCAGGTGCAGGCGCAAGCACAGGCACAAACTCCAAAACAGGAAACGCAATGGGTCTGGCTGCTCGATGAGGACAAACTCGAGGACCGCGCCGCAGGAGCCGACGCCGCGGAAGCAGAACCGGTCGCGGACGCGCAGCCGCAGCAGCATCCGGGACGCCGCCGGCGTCGCCGACGGCCTTAGGAGTACGCGCAGATAAAGCGCGCGGTCACGTCGGCCGCGAGGATCAGGTCGCGGCGTTCGCTGAAATTCCGATCGGCGCCGACGATCCTGACGCGTGAAACATCGGGCGCATCAGTCTCCGCAGAATTGATCAGCAGAAGCGGAACGGAAACGTTCGGCGCACGAGCGGCGCTCCAGACAACCACCCCGCGCAAGTTCGGGACATGCATCGGGACATCAGCCCCCTCGGCGTGACCGAAGAGAAACGTCGGCAGCGCGACGCGCGTCTGGCAATGGCGCACGACACCTGTGAGATCTTCAGGCCGCGACATCGTGAAGCGGCAAACCGCCACGCCGGCGTCGCACAAGATTTCGGCGACCCACGGAAAGAATCCCCAGTCTTTCGACGCACCCGCGCCGTGCAGCATGATCACAAGCGCCTGCGCCGCACGCGGCACTCGTAAATCCATTGGAGGAACCTTAGACATTGAACCTGAACAGGATCACATCTCCGTCCTGCACGACGTACTCTTTTCCTTCACTCCGCATCTTGCCCGCCGCCCGCGCCGCCTGCTCGCTTCCGCTGGAGATGTAATCGTCATACGCAATTGTCTCCGCCCGGATGAAGCCGCGTTCAAAATCGCTGTGAATTTTTCCGGCAGCCTGCGGCGCGGTCTCACCGCCGTGGATCGTCCAGGCGCGCGACTCCTTCGGCCCGGCTGTGAAAAATGTCTCCAGATTCAGGAGTTTGTACGCCGCGCGCACGAGCGCATCCAGCCCTGACTCCTTCAGCCCCATGTGCTGGAGGAATTCGTTCCGCTCGGCCGGCGGAAGCTGCGCGATCTGCGCCTCCAGCTCGCCGCAGATCACGATCACCTCGCCCCCTTTTTCGGCCGCGACCTGGCGGACCTTCTTCACATGACCGGTCTCTTTGCCGAGGTCGGATTCGGCGACGTTGGCGACGTAGAGGACCGGCTTGGACGTCAGCAGATTGAAGTCCGACGTGAATCCGATCGCGCGCAGCGGAGTCCCCTGCTCGACGGCCTTCTGCGCTTTCGTGAACTCTTCCAGCTCCTGCTGCGCTTCTTTGTTGCCGACGCGAGCCATTTTTCCGATGCGCTCGATCCGTTTCGTGAGTGTTTCGAGATCCGCGAGCAGCAGCTCGGTCTCGATGATCTCGATGTCGCGCGCGGGATCGACCGTGTGCTCGACATGCACGACGTTCGGATCTTCGAAAGCGCGGACGACGTGCAGGATCGCGTCGGTCTCACGAATGTTCGCCAGAAACTGGTTGCCGAGGCCTTCGCCTTTCGAGGCGCCGCGAACGAGGCCGGCGATATCGACCACTTTCAGATCGGTGTAGATCGTCTGCTTGCTCTGCGCGAGCTCCGCGAGTTTATCGAGACGGCGGTCGACGACCGGCACGATCCCGACGTTCGGCTCGATCGTGCAGAACGGATAATTCGCACTCTGCGCGCCGGCGGCGGTCAGCGCGTTGAAGATTGTGGATTTCCCGACGTTGGGCAACCCGACGATTCCGACACTCAGTCCCATTGCGCGCGCTTCAACGAAGCAACGCGCCTTGCCATTTCGGCAGCACCGCGTAAACCGACCGTTTCGTCCGTGATCAGATCGATCGGCATCTCCTGCAACATCTCGGTAAAGCGGCCTTTGCGCAAAAACGCTTCGACAAATCGCCCGTCGGTGAAGAATTTGATGTTCTTCGCTGCGATGCCGCCCGCGAGATAGACGCCGCCCCTCGCCAGGACCCTGAGCGCCATATTCCCCGCCTCGGCGCCGTAGATGTCGACGAACATCTCGAAAGTCTTGAGTCCCATCGCATCACCCGACTGCGCGAGCGCTGCGATGCTTGCCGGATCCGCCTTTTTGTCGGTCAGGAACACGTAGATATTTTCCAGACCCATTCCGGAGCAGACGCGTTCCCAGCTCACATGGCCGTAGCGTTCGAGGAGCGCGAGGAGGAGCTCCGTCTGCAGCTCATCGTGCGGGGCGAAATCGGCGTGGCCGCCCTCCGACGAGACGACGTTCCACTGGTCGCCGCTCCAGATCACGAGGGCTTCGCCGAGTCCGGTGCCGGCGCCGAGGATGGCGATAGGCTCGCGCGGGCGGCGCTGGCCGGAATGCAATGAGATCGTATCCGCGGGCCCGAGAAGCGGGACGCCGAGCGCGACGGCGTAGAAATCGTTGATGAGTGCGATCTCGCGAATGTCGAATGCTTTCGCGAGCGCGACCGCATCCATCGACCATTTCAGATTCGTGACTTCGGCGCGATTCTCGAGAACCGGACCGGCGACCGCGAAGCAGGCGGCATCGACCGGACGCCGGCAGCGCCTGGAGAACTCCGTCAGCAACAGGTCGAAGGTCTTGAAGGATCCGCTCTCGAAGCGCTGCTCGAGGACGACCTCCCCGTCTTCGACGCAGCGAAGAAGCGTCTTCGTGCCGCCGATGTCGCCGGCAATGATGCGCATGCTGGTCACCGGCGATCGAATGCGTTCTCGTCGGCCGATGTGCCGTACATCGCGGGGACCGGAATGTTCAACAACCGAAGATAGACGGACAGCTGCCCGCGATGATGAATCGAATGATTCAGGATCACGGTCTGAATCAAGCCGACGAGAGGAAAAGAGACGACCGTTTCACCGTTTCTTACGAACGAGAAACGCTCCTTCAACAGCGTTTCGTCGGAGGTGGCCGTCAGCGCTGCTTTCAATTCCGCAACGCACGTCGTGAAGGTCCCGACGAGATCGTCACCGGTGCGAGGCGACGGGCGAGATAGCCCGACTTCGCGCTTTTTTTCCTTCAGCCCCAGAACCCCCGACCGCGGCAGCGTCGCGATGTGCCACGCGAGCTGACCGATGGACATCGATTTCTCGTGAGGCTGCCACTCGAGACGGTCCGCCGGGACGCGTTCGAGTATCCGTACTGTTGATTTCGCTTCTCTTTCGAGCTCAGCAATTAGTCCTTCGGCAATGCGCATGTGCCAATCATATGAAACCCCGCTGCAATGCGGTTCGTACACTGGACAGCCTGACCCTCCCAGCAGAGAATACGCACCGCCCCTGTCCGCACCCGGAGGGCAATCCGACTGGAGGTTTTCTATATGAGAGGAGTCCGAAGGATCGCATCCTTCTTTCTGCTCCTGATCACCGCCGCGCCCATGTGGGCCCAGGACCTCACGTCATTCGAAAAGAACGTGACGGTCCGGAAGCTCGCCAACGGTCTGACGGTCATCGTGCTGGAGCGACACGAAGCACCGGTCTTTTCCTACGCGACCGTAGTGAACGCTGGCAACGCGCAGGAAGTGCCGGGGATCACCGGCCTGGCGCATATGTTCGAGCACATGGCGTTCAAGGGATCGGAAGTTGTCGGAACGACCGACTATCAGGCCGAGAAGCTGGCGCTGCAAAACGTCGAGGACGCGTACACCGCATACGACACCGAGCGGCGCAAGCCGGTTGGCCGCGATGACGCAAAAGTCACGCAGCTCGAGAAGTCGTGGAAAGACGCAATGCAAGCGGCGAACAAATTCGTCGTGGCGAACGAATTCGCCAAGGTCGTCGATCAAGCGGGCGGCGTCGGAATGAACGCGTTCACGCGCTCCGATGAGACTGTGTACTTTTACTCGCTGCCCGCGAATCGCTTCGAGCTGTGGGCCTACATGGATTCCGAGCGCTTTCTCCATCCCGTGTTCCGCGAGTTCTACAAGGAGCGCGACGTCGTCACTGAAGAGCGCCGGCTCCGCACGGAGAGCAGCCCGCAGGGCCGCCTGATCGAAGAATTTCTGGCGACCGCTTTCACGGCGCATCCCTACGGCTTCCCGACCGTCGGCTGGCCGTCGGATCTGAAAACATTCTCCGCCAGCGACGCAGCCACATTCTTCAAGAAATACTACGTGCCGTCGAACATGGTTGTGGCAATCGTCGGCGATGTGAAGGCGTCCGAGGTGATGCCGGTCGTCGAGAAATACTTCGGCCGCCTGCCCAAAGCGCCGATGCCCGAGCCGCTCCGCACGATCGAACCGCCGCAGAAAGCGGAACGACTCGCGGTCCTGCACGAGAAGAGTCAGCCGATTTACCTCGAGGGCTATCACCGCCCCGCGGGAACCGATCCGGATGATGCGGTCTACGACGTGATCCAGACGCTCCTCTCGGCGGGACGGACGTCGCATCTTTATCGCTCGCTCGTTCGCGACAAAAAGATCGCGGCCGCAGCGCAGGGATTCAGCGGATTTCCGGGCGTGAAATATCCGAACCTCTTCGCGTTCTTCGCGATCACGACGCCGGGCCACACGCCGGCGGAGCTCACGGCCGCGATTGGCCAGGAGATCGACAAGCTGAAGAACCAGGACGTCAGCGCCGACGAATTGCAGTCGGTGAAGACGCGCGTCAAAGCCGGCCTCCTCCGACAGCTCGACAACAACCAGGGGCTGGCCCTCAACCTCGCGCTCGCGCAGACCGAGGAAGGCGACTGGCGTGAGCTGTTCCGCCAGATCGATCGCATCGACAAGGTGACGGCGGCCGATGTTCGCCGCGTCGCGAATCAGACGTTCACGATCAACAACCGAACCATCGCGTACATCGACAATTCGTCCGCACCGCAGCCGTCCGCGGCGAAAGGAGGCACGCAGTGAGAGTGCTCAAACATCCATGGATGGCGGCGGCCGCGCTTCTGGCGCTCGCCTCCCCGGTACTGAGTCAGGTCAAGACGTACAAGGACATCAAGACGCCTGCACTGCGCACGTTCACAGTGCCGCAGCCGAGGCGCGTCGAGCTCTCGAACGGCATGGTGATCCTGCTCCAGGAAGATCATGAATTGCCGCTCATTCGCGGATCGGCACTCATCCATGGCGGATCGCGCGACGTCCCGGCCGACAAAGCAGGTCTGATGGGCGTCCTCGCCGGCTCCTGGCGAACCGGCGGCACCGAAACGAGAACCGGCGACCAGCTCGACGACATCCTCGAATCGAAGGCCGCGCGCGTAGAGACGAGCGGCAGCGAAGACTCCACCCGCGTCAGTCTGGACGTACTCAAGGGCGACTTCGACTTCGTCTTCCCGATCTTCGTCGAGATCCTTCAGAAGCCGGCGTTTCGTCAGGAAAAGATCGATCTCGCGAAGACGCAATCGCGTACGGGAATCTCCCGCCGCAACGACGAGCCGCAGTCGATCCTGTTCCGCGAAGCAAACAAACTCGGTTACGGCGCCGATTCGCCATATGCGCGCCAGACGGAATACGCCACGCTCAACAACATCACGCGCGAGGATCTACTCGCGTTCCACAAGCGATTCGTCGCGCCTAACAACATCGTCCTCGGCCTCGTCGGCGATTTCGATAGCGCCACGATGGAGAAGAAGCTGCGCGACGCATTCAGCAATTGGCCGCGCGGAGAGAAAGCGCCTCCGCCACCGGCGGTGGGCGCGAGTGCCAAACCGGGGGTCTACTACGTCCCGAAAGAAGACGTGACGCAGGGATACATCGCGGCTGTGCATTCGGCCAACGTGTTGCGCAGCAATCCTGATTACTACGCCGTCACGATCATGAACGACATCCTGAGCAACGGATTCTCAGGTCGTTTGATGAACGACATTCGTTCCCGCGAAGGCCTGGCGTACGGTGTCGGAGGAGGTCTCAACCCGGGTTGGGATCGCCCCGCCATCTTCAACGCAGTCGTCTTCGGAACGAAGAGTCCCACGACAATTCAGTCGATCGACCTTCTCAAGAAGGAAATCAACGACCTGCAGACCAAGCCGTTCACGGCTGAGGAGCTGAAAGCGGCGAAGGACGCCGACCTCAACGCGTACGTCTTCACAGTGGACTCGAAGGCCAAGGTGCTCAATCAGCGCCAGCAGCTCGAGTTCTACGGCTATCCGGCAGATTTCTACGAGAAGTATCAGAAGGCCATCGAAGGCGTCACGATCGCGGACGTCGAGCGCGTCGCGAAGAAGTACGTGCATCCCGATCAACTCGCGATTCTGGTCGTCGGCAATCAGAAGGACTTCGAGAAGCCGCTGGCCACCGCGTACGGCAGCGCGACTCCGATCGACATCACGATTCCCGAGCCCGGTTCTCCGGCATCTCCCGCCGCAACGACAGCAAAACCGGCGGGCACCAGCAATGAAGGTCGCACGCTGATCAACAAAGTGCGCGACTTCGTCGGCGGCAAGAATGCCATCGCAAACGTGCAGACGGTCCGCGAAGTCGGCACGATGTCGGTGCGCACGCCGCAGGGCCCGATGGAGATGGAAATGGAGAGCGTGACGCGCTTTCCCGAGTCGCACCGCGTCGTCATGAAAACGCCGATGGGCGAAATGACGATGGTCTCCACCGCTGACGCGGCATTCATGGCCGGGCCGATGGGACAGCAGGACATGCCGGCCTCGCAGCGGCAGAGCATGCGCAGTGAGAGCAAGCAGGACTTGCTCAATGTTCTCAAGAATGCCGACAATCCGGCCTACACGTTCAACATTGCGGGGACCGAAGGCACGGCGCAGATTCTCGATGTCAATGCCGACGGCTCGACCTTCAAGTGGTATGTCGATCCGACGACCGGACGCGTTCTGAAGAAAGTGTCGCAGGGTCGCATGGGCGAGCAGATCACGGAATACACCGAGTGGAAGAATTTCGGCGGAGTGAATCTGCCGGTTGCATTCACCGTCACTGCCGGCGGACAGCCGGGCGGCGGCGGAAAGCTGACCACGATCGAGATCAATCCGACCGTCGATCCGAAAGCATTCGACAAACCCGCAGCAAAGTAATCCTCATCGAGCAGGGGCGCGCGCGTTGCGCGTCCCTGCACGCGCTTAGTGCATACTTTCAGAATGCAGAGTAAAGCGACCTCGGTTCGCGATTACATCACTGCATTGCCGGACGATCGACGTGGCGCGATCGAGGCCGTCCGCGACGTCATCCTTCAGAATCTCGACAAAGATTACGAAGAGGGAATGGCGTACGGCATGATCGGCTACTACGTGCCGCATCGAATTTATCCGAAGGGTTACCACCCGGACCCGCGACAGGGGCTTCCCTTCGCAGCGCTGGCTTCCCAGAAGAATTACATGTCGCTCTACCTGATGGGCCTGTACTGCGGATGTGTGGAGGGGGTAAGCGAAACTGCCCTGGTGCGTTGGTTTCGTGAAGCGTGGGCCAGGAGCGGAAAAGAGCTCGAGATGGGGAAATCGTGTATTCGCTTCAAGAGACTCGACGATCTTCCGCTGGCCGTGATCGGTGAGGCAATCCGCCGAACCCCCGCGAAGGCCTATATCGATCTTTACGAGAAGACGCGAAACCCGCGAAAGAGCAGGCGCGGCTGATGGAACTGAGTCAGCTGCCGGCGAGCGTCATCATCTATGCCGTCTCGTCGATCCTCCCTGCGATCGTCGCGTTCGCGATTCTCATTGTTGTGGCGCGTGGACGCGCGTCACATCTATGGCTCGTACCGGGATGGCTGGCGGCTGCCGCGATCGCTCCGACCCTGGCAGTGTTCTTCGGCGTGCGGCTCCTCATCACGACCTTCAGCGCGATGGCCACCAGTGGCGGCGGCATCGGCGCCGTGTCCGCCGGAATGTGGGAAGCGATGCAGCCGAGCCTCCTGGCAGGGTATGTAGCCGGCGCGCTGGCGCTGATCACGGTCATCATCGCCATCCGCGCCGTCATTAACGCCGAGGCCTCCGCGACATCCTCGGCTGCGTCGACGATCATCGCGATTGCCGTGCTGGTCCTCGCGGCGCTTGCCGTCGCACTCAACTCACATCTCTTCCAGCACCTGAACGCCATCATCATCAATGTGATCGATCCGCACGGTCCGCCGATGACGGGAGGAGTTGCTTCGACATCGCAGATGCTCGCGAACCAGCTCACGCGCGCGGCGATCGTGTCGGTCGGCTCGGTCCTTCTTCTGCTCGGCGGTGTCATCATCACGGCCGTCATGGATCCCAAAACGCAGCCGACTCAGGGCTTCGGCATCTTTCTCACATTTGCGACTGTACTCGGCGTGATCGGACTGGTCGTGAACGTGGTTACGATCGCAGCATGGTGTTCCCGGCTTCAGCAGAGCGCGATCACAGGACAAGTCCAGCGTTGAATCTTTCTGAATGGGACAACTTCTACGTGATCATCGGCTCGTCAGCCGCTGCGCTGACGGGATTGCAGTTTGTCGTGATCGCTCTCGTGAGCGAGGTGCGCACGTCAAACAGCAGCCTGACGCTGGATGCTTTCGCGACGCCCATGATCGTGCATTTCTGCAGCGTCCTTTTGCTTGCTGCGATTGTGACGACACCGCGGCAGACCACTATGACGATGACGGCTTGTCTCGTCGCGACCGGCGCGGCCGGCGTCATTTACGCGTCGTTCGTGACTCTGCGCGCGAGGCGACAGCGCGGATACAAGCCGGTGCTGGAGGACTGGATCTTTCACGCCATTCTGCCGGTGGTCGCGTACGCGTGGCTCTTCCTCGCAGGCGCTTTTCTGATGCGATCGCCTGAGACAGCGCTCTACTGCGTCGCCGGTGCGGCACTCCTGCTGCTGTTCATCGGCATCCACAACGCCTGGGACGCGGCGGTCTGGATGACGACCAGGGCGAAATCCCGATCACGTCGATGACTTGCGCTGCCTCGCGATCCATCGATCGACATTCGATTCGAGGACACTGAGCGGGATCGCACCGCTGCCGAGAACAACGTCGTGAAATTCGCGGAGATCGAAGCGCGGACCTAACGCCTGCTCGGCGCGTTTTCGCAGCTCTTTGATTTTCAGCTCGCCGAGTTTGTACGCCAGCGCCTGGCCGGGCCACGAGATGTAGCGGTCGACCTCCGTCTCGACTTCGTGCAGCGGCAGCGCGGTGCGCGTCGCCATGTAGTCGATCGCCTGCTGCCGCGTCCAGCCCATCGAATGGATTCCGGTGTCGACGACCAGACGGCAGGCGCGCCACATCTCGTACGTCAGGCGGCCGAAGTTCGAATATGGATCGGTGTAGAAGCCGGCCTCCAGGCCGAGCCATTCGCAGTACAGGCCCCAGCCTTCGCCGAATGCGGAGATGTACGAGAAGCGGCGGAAGTTCGGCAGGCCGGTGAGCTCGCGGCTGAGCGCGATCTGCAGATGATGTCCGGGCACCGCCTCGTGCAGCGTCAGCGACTCGAGGTTGTAGAGCGGCCGGCTTTCGAGTTTGTAGGTGTTGACCCAGTAGATTCCTGGCCGCGTGCTTCCCTGCGGCGCGCCGACGTAGCGGCCGCTCGTGTATTTCGGGGCGATATCGGGCGGCACCGGTTCGACCGTGTACGGCAGCCGCGGAAGAGTCTTGAAGAGCGACGGAAGTTTCCCGTCGATGCGCTTCGCGATCCATGCCGCACGCGACAACAATTCTTCGGGCGTCTTCGCATAGAAGCGCGGATCGGTGCGGAGAAATTCGAGAAACGCGGCGCGATCGCCCTGGAAGCCGACCTGCTGCATCACGGCATCCATTTCCGCGGAGATGCGATTGACTTCGCTCAGGCCGATCTTGTGGATCGCATCGGGAGTGAGATCGAGCGATGTGAACTCACGGATCTTGTGCTGGTAGTACGCGCGTCCGTTGGGCAACTCGGAGGCCCCGAGGGTCGTGCGCGCGCCGGGCAGGTATTCATTGCGGAAGAAATCGAGGAACTCGCGGTACCCGACTACCGCGCCGTTCATGATCGCGTCGCGGCCTTCGGATCGCAGTCGCTCCTGATCGCTCGCAACCGCGGCGGGAAACTTGATGAATGGTTCCCAAAAAACGCTCTTCGTCGGATCGTCGACGACATGCGCCACGATTGTGTTGTCGTAGCCTTCGAGAGTCGGGCGCGGAACGGTCATGCCGCGCTGCATTCCGAGGCGCATGAGAGCGATCTGCTCGCGGACGTATCGCGGCCATGCTTTCAATCTGCTGATGTAGTTCTCGTAGTCCTTGACCGTCGCGAGCGGCATCTCCTTCGGTAGGCGCGAGAAGCCGGAGTGGAAACCGGAATCGGCGTTGATCGGCATCTGGTAGTCGCCGAAGTCGAAGGACTCGATCGACTCGTCGATCTGGCGCTTGAAGATGTCGTAGTTCACCTGTTCGGATTGCGGCAGTTTCGTGCGATCGATTTTCGCGAGCGAGGCCAGATCCGCTTTGCGCTGCGCCTGCCGGCGCTCGAGGTCCGCCATCGTGACGGACGGCAATCGATCGTCGTACTCGTGGCGGCCGACCGAAGTCGCGAACAGCGGACTCTCTTTGAGCCGCGTCTCCCAATTGCGATCGAAGAGTGCGTGCAGGCGTTTGACTTCGTCCGCTCGCGCGGAGATCGCGATGAAAAAAAGCGCGACGATCAGCGATCGCCTCACTTTTGCGCCTGTTTCGCCTGCGCAAGCCTGAGGATCGCGACGGCGATGTCGTGCAGCGAATGAATCACCCCGACCTCGAACGCGCTGGGCGGATTTCCGGCCGCACACCCGCACGCGTTGCACGGCCCGCCCCTTCCGCCGTCATGGTTGTCAATCGGGTGTCCGCAAGCGCAGGAGTCTTTCAACAGTTGCATAATTCCTCCATGGGCTCACATCTTCGGTTCGCCCTATCTTCTACTCATTGGAGAAAATAGGGCGAACCGAAGATGTGAGCCCATCAGAACGTATCTGCTATCCGGCGGGCAATCAAGGCGTACCCCTCGGCGGCGGGATGGAAGCGGTCCATTGATAACCGATCGCGCCATGCGAAGAGGTCGGACGTCTGCACAACCACCAGATTCGAATCCTTCGCGAATCTCTCCACCAGCTTCGCGTTCCAGTCGTTCACCAGCGATGAAAGCACACGAGCATAAGGCATCGACGCGAACGGGTTGTAGAGGCCGATGATGTAGATCCTGGCGTGCGGATTCACGGTACGGACTCTATCCACGATCCGCGCGATGTGATCGATCACGCCGCCGATCACCGCCTGTGGATCGCGCGGCGGCGCGTTGCGCCAGTTGTCGCCCCACAGATCGTTGCCGCCGATCGAAACGATGACAACATTCGCCTCGGCAAGCACGACCTGCACGTTGTGGCTCTCCATCTGCTGGAGCAGGTCTGCGGTCCGCGAGCCGTTGATCGCCAGATTGACTATGTTTTTCGTATCGATTTTTCGGCGACGCAGTTCATCGACCAGGCGTCCGCCGATGCCGAGGCCCGATTCATCGCCGGTGCCGCGGGCGAGTGAGTCGCCGAGGATCACCGGAACAATCGTCGAGGATGGTGGAGCGGCCGCGACACGGCTCGGCGCTGTCACGCCCACCGATGTTCCGGTATCGCCTCTCGCGAATGAGTAGAATCCGTGCGCGAACACCGCCGCCGCGATCAACGCCGCGCCCAGCGGAACGTACCAGTACAAGAGTCTGCGCATGCCGCCCGTTCTCGTCGCCAGCAATCTAACGAAAGTCATCGGCAAACGCACTATCGTCGATGGCGTTTCTTTCTCGCTCAACCCCGGCGAAGTCTTCGGCTTCCTCGGCCCGAACGGCGCCGGCAAGACGACGACCATCCGCATGCTGGTCGGCCTGATCAAGCCAACTGCTGGGAACGTGACGATCTGCGGGTTCGACATCCGCCGCGATTTCGAAAAAGCGCTGCGCAGCGTCGGCTGCATCGTCGAGAATCCCGACCTGTATCGATTCATGACCGGGCGCGAGAACCTCGAGCACTTCGCGCGGATGTTGTCGGTCGCACCGTCGGAGATCGAACGCGTCGCGAATCTGGTGCAGCTCGAACATCGCCTCGATCAACGGGTCGGGACCTACTCTCTCGGCATGCGCCAGCGTCTCGGCATCGCCCAGGCGCTCCTCGGAAGTCCGCGTCTGCTGATCCTCGACGAGCCCGCGAACGGACTCGATCCCGCCGGCATCCGCGAGATTCGCGAGCTGCTGCGACATCTCGCGCGCGATCGCGACATGGCGGTTTTCGTTTCCAGCCATCTCCTCGGCGAAGTCGAGCTGATGTGCGATCGCGTCGCGATCATTCACAAGGGCGCGCTTCTGCGCGAAGGGCCGGTCGCCGAGCTGATTTCGAATCGGCGCGAGATGGAATTCCGCGTCGGTGACGTCGTCCGGGCATCGGAAATCGTGCGCGAAAAAGGTCTCACCTTCCGCGCCGATACCGATCGGCTGTGGGTCTCGATGGACGAGAATGACGCGCCGCCGCTGGTGGCCGCGATGGCGGCCGAGGGGATCGCGGTGTTCCACGCGCAGAGGCATGTGGAATCGCTCGAGGAGATGTTCCTCGAGGCCACCGGAGGAGAGACCGTCGGCTGATGTTCCTCGCGCTGATTCAGAACGAAACGCTGAAGGTTCTTCGCCGCAAGCGATTCGCGGTCGTGATCGCAATTCTCTTTGCGATTCTGGCGGTCGTGACGTATTCGCAGTACCGGCAGCTCAATTGGCGCGCGCAGCGGAACTGGCGCGCCGACATTCAGCAGCGCATCGCGAATTATCAGAATACGATCCGCCGCGGCCGCGTGAACGAGAACTGGTCGCGCTCACTCCGCGCCGAGATCAACCGGCTGCAGTTCTATCTCGATCACGACATCGAGCCCGACAAACCGACGGCGCCACTCTTCGTCCGCAGCTTCGCGAACGTCGCCGGTTTTCTGTTGCTGCCATTGCTCATCGCGGTCCTGGGCAGCGACATCGTTTCGGCGGAGAGTGCGGAAGGAACCGACAAACTGCTGCTGACGCGTCCTGTGCGTCGATGGAAAGTTCTGGCGTCGAAGCTCGTCACGCTGTGGGTCTTCGCAACGCTGACCCTCTTGTGCGGCGCGCTGCTCGCCTACGCGATCTCAGCGCCTGTGCTTCCGCGCGGCGGCTGGGGCGCGCCGACGTTCACCGGATTTCAAGTCGCGCGCGGCGCATTTCGATTGGATGCCGTCCGCCAGCTTCCGCTGTGGAAAGACACGCTGATCGCGTACGGCCTGGAGTGGTACGCGCTGCTGACTGTTGCGACCATCGCCCTGACGCTTTCGGTGCTCTTCCGTTCGAGCGCGGCCGCCATCGGAACGATGCTGGCGTTTCTGATCGGAGGCACGATCCTCACGCGCATCAGTCCCGAATGGACGACCGGAAAATATCTCTTCGTCGGCGCGTTGCCGCTCGCGGATTACTACACCGGTCAGCCGCCGCCCTACGAAGACATGACGATGACATTCTGCATCGCGCTCCTCGGCGTATGGGCAATCGGCGCGGTGATCACCGCGTTCGCGATTTTCGTCAGGAGGGATGTATTCGGTTAACCGCTGCTCTTTTCGTTCTTCTCGTCGCTTGCGGAAAGCCCGACATCGACACGACCGACACGCGCGAGCCGATCGCGATTCAGTATGTCGGCGTCGGCGATCTGCCCGTGCACTCGCAGCCCGGCGACATCGCGCCGGTGATCACGCATTACCGTCACGGTGAAAGCATTTCCGTGATGTCGC
>JALYZI010000186.1 GCA_030948915.1 Acidobacteriota bacterium | reverse complement strand
AGGACTTGAGATGGGCAAGAAAGAAATACGCGTGGTTCGGATCCCGAGGTGGATTACAGTCTCGCTGTGGTTGGTGGTCTCGGCGGCGATGGCGATCGCGATTTATTTTCTTTCCGGTCACGCGTATCGCCGCGAGTCGTCGTTTGCGGAGATCGTGGCGATGCTGCGGCGTTACGATCAGGCCTCGGCTACCAGCAGTACCATCCTGGCGATCATTGCGCCCGCGATCGCCGATATCCTCTTTTTCCTGCCCTGGGGAGCTCTCGCGTTCCTTTCGCTCGACGGGCCGAACCGTTCTCGCAGATCGATTTACGGCGTCGCGGTCACGCTAGGCGTGGCATTTGCGTTGGCGCTCACCGCGTGGCAGACGATGCTGCCGACGCGCGTCACGGGAGGCATCGATTGTTTGTGGGGTGCGGTCGGTTGCGGTGCAGGTGCGGCACTGGGCCATGCGCGAAAACGCGTTCGTGTCCGATTTGATTGAGAGAGGTTATTGTGATTCTGGTCGTGGAAGACGATCCGCAAGTCGCGCGGCTGATCGCGCTGGTTCTGGAGCGCCATGGCCAGAAGTGCGAGATCGTCGCGGACGGGCAGACGGCGATGCGGCGCGCAAAGGAGGCGAAGCCGGCGATGATCTTTGCCGATCTCACGATCAAAGGCATGAGCGGCGATCAGCTTTGCGCTGCGCTCAAATCGGAGGAGGATACGCGCCATATTCCGTACATCGTCCTCTCCGGCGACCGCGATCTCGCTCAGAAAGCACGGCAATGCGGTGCCGACGACTACATGGGCAAACCTTTTGAATTCCCCGATCTGATTCGTCTGGTCGAAAAATATGCAGGAGCTGAAAGCAGAAAAACCGATTGAGTCGCCCGACGGGACCGATCCCGTCACGCGGCTGATGGGACGTCTGCGTGAAGAAGGCTTCACGACGGACCAGAGCCCCGACGAGTGGACGAGCTTCGGCGAGATCATCTTCGCGCGGCCTGAGAAGATCTCGATCGCGCGCGGCGAGACGATTTTCATCTTCACGCGCGTCTCGGAGCTGAACGACCGCATTCTCCGCCAGACTGCCGAGAGCGTCGTGAACACGTATCGCGCGCGGCGGCCGATGCAGAAGGCGCTGGCGGTGTTGCAATCGACGACGGTCTATCACTGCCTGGTCGCCGAGGGAGATCAGCCGCACAACGATTCACTCACGAACTACGTCACGCGCAGCGGCGGCGCGACATTCATTCCCGTGATTTTCGTCCCCGAGATCAATCAGGTCATCTACCCGGACGTCGAGGAAAAAGTTGCATCCGTCCGCCCTCGCGTCGAGTACCTGCAATTTCTCCTCGGCGAGCGCCGCGACAACGTCAACATGCATCGGATGACGATCCAGGCGTTCTACATCTCGCTGGCGGTGGTCGTGCTCCTGCTGATCGCCGTCGGTTTCTCGTTCATCCGGTAAACTGCGCGCGTGGCGCAGCAGCAGCCGGAAGACGTCAACCTCGACCTCGGATTCGGATCCGTCGTCGCGCGGGAGAGCCGCCAGCGATTCCTCAATCGCGACGGCAGCTTCAACGTCCGCCGCGAAGGACTCAACTTCTGGCAGGAGCTCTCGCCTTACCACTACTTCCTGACGATCAGCTGGCCGAAGTTCCTGTCGTTCATCGGCATGGGCTACGCGATCGCAAACACATTCTTCGCGCTGGCCTACATGCTCTGCGGTAGCAACGCGCTCACCGGCTTCGGCAGAGCACCGGCTCTGGGACGTTTCGGGATCGCGTTCTTTTTCAGTGTCGAGACGATTGCGACGATCGGCTACGGAAACATCGTTCCGCTCACGCTTCCGGCCAATGTGCTGATGACGATCGAGTCCTTGTCCGGGATCCTGGCCTTCGCATTGATCGCCGGCGTCGTCTTCGCGCGATTCGCACGGCCGACCGCGCTGATTCTTTTCAGCCGGAAAGCCGTGATCGCGCCGTATCAGAACACGAAGGCCTTCATGTTCCGGGTCGTGAATCAACGGCGAAGCCAGATCGTCGACCTCGACGCGCGCGTGCTGCTTGCACGCCGGAAAAAAGGGAAAGGCGACGAGCGCGAGTTCATCTCGTTGAAACTCGAGCGGGAGAGCGTCGCGTTCTTTCCGCTCGCCTGGACGATCGTCCATCCGATCGACGCCGACAGCCCGCTCCGCGACTACCGGGACGCCGACGATCTGCGGAACTGCGATTCCGAGTTTCTCGTGCTGCTCAATGGATTCGACGAAACATTCTCGCAGCAGGTGCACACGCGGTCGTCGTACAAAGGCGAGGAGGTCGTTTGGGGCGCACGTTTTCGGAGTCTGTTCAAGCCGGCTGAGCCGGACGGGACAATCAGCATCGACATCAGCAGACTGCACGAAATCGATCCTGCGCCGCTGCCCGTGTGACGCGAGTCACGCCACCATGTAAACGCGCCCCTCGCCAGCCTCGTCCAAGCTGCATGAAGCACAAATCGTGGGTCGCCCTCCTGGCCGTCGGCCCGGCCCTCCTCCTCGGCGACCAAAAAGCGACCTGCCCCCTCGGCCCGTTCGATTTGCGACCGTCGCAGCAAAAACAGGCGGCGCTCTATCACCGGCTGTCGGTGACGACCGAAGCGGTCGCGCCGGCGATGCGGCATCGGGCGGTCGAGCCCCCGAAGAGCGCCTTTCCCGTCACGGTCAATTTCATCGACACGGAAGTCTTCAACAAGATGCGGCAGGACGGCATCGTCCCGACGACGGTCGCCGGCGACGAGGAGTTCCTCCGCCGCGTGACGCTCGATCTGACCGGTCAGATTCCGGATACGGCGACCGTGCAGGCGTTTCTCGCAGACACCGCAGCAGACAAGCGGGCGCGGAAGATCGATCAGCTCCTGGCCTCCGATGCCTTTGTCGATCGCTGGACGATGTGGTTTGGCGATCTGGTCCAGAACGTCCAGGCCTCCACCAACGTCCGCGAGTACTACCTCGGAAGAAACGCGTACTACACCTACATCCACGACTCCCTGAAAAATGGAAAGTCATACGACCAGATGGTTCGCGAGATCATTTCGGGAAAGGGCGACAGCTTCGCGAACGGCCCTTCCGACTTCTGGGTCCGTCAGATTCAGCCGAACGGCCCGATTCAGGACACCTACGACAATCTCGCTGCGCAATCGGGCGAGAAGTTTCTCGGTATGCCGATGCTCTGCCTTTCCTGCCACAACGGTCTGGGACATCTCGAGCTCGTCAATACGTATCTGAAATCGAAATTGCGCTACGACTTCTGGGGCGAGGCGGCGTTCTTCTCGCGAACGCGCGCGCAGCGATCCGCGTATGTCGACCCGAACAATCCGAATCAGAATTTCTTCAAGTACGACGTCGAGGACAGCCTCCCGAACGGCGCGTATCAGCTCAACACGGATTCGGGGAACAAGTCGCCGCGTCTGCCGGTCAACGGACAGAGCTCGGTGTCGCCGGCGTTCATCCTCACCGGTGAGGCTCCGCGCCCCGGAGAGCCGTATCGCGATGCGCTCGGCCGCACGCTGACGGCGCATCCGCAGTTCTCGCGCGCGGCGGTCAACTATCTCTGGAAAGAAATGTTCGGCCTCGCACTGGTTGAGCCGGTCAACAATTTCGATCTCAACAAACTCGACTCGCAGCCAACCCATCCGAATCTGCTCACGCTTCTCGGCAACGCATTCACGGCCGACCACTACGACCTGCGCGCGATCCTGAAAACGATCGCGATGTCGAGCACCTATCAGCTCTCGACGCAGTACACGCCCGGCAATTGGAGCGAGTCGTGGACGCCGTACTTTGCGCGGCATCTCGCGCACCGGCTGACGTCAGAGGAAATGCTCGATGCCATCGCGCGCGCGACCAGTGTCCCGGTCACTTTCAACGTCAACGGCATCGGTACGGTCACATCGGCGATGAAGCTTCCTGACACGCTCGAATCCGCGCGCAATGTTTACGGCCGTTTCCTCGACGAATTCGGACGAGGGAATCGGGACGACACTCCGCGCTCGAACGACACGTCGATCGCGCAGGCGCTGTCGCTGATGAACGACCAGCAGGTGGTCGTCAATCGCGTGCATCGCGCAACACCGAATTCAACGGTCGCGAAAGTGCTGGCGTCGACAAGCGATACCGGCTCGATCGCGGATCAGATCTACCTCGCGACGCTCTCGCGCCGGCCGACGGCTGTCGAGCGACAGAGCGCGATCGCGTATCTCAACAGCGGTGTTCTTGCGCAGAAGACCGAGGACCTGCAGTGGGTGTTGCTCAACTCACTCGAGTTCCTCTTCGATTGAGGCGGCCATGAGTAAACCCAGACTTCCGAAAAGCACCATCGAGTGCCCCGATTGCACGAAAGCGAGCGGCTTCCCGCTCGGCGACGCCAAAGGGTTTTCGCGGCGCCGTTTTCTGCAGGTGGGAGCGACCGGCATCGTCGCGTCGTATTTCCTCGACGTCTTCAATCCGCGCGTTCTCTACGGCAAGACGATCGCCCCGAACGTCGCCCTGCGCAACACCGCGACCAACGCGATCTTCATTTTTCTCGCCGGTGCGCCGAGCAACATCGATACGTGGGATTTGAAAGAAGGCGCATGGACGCCGTCCGACTTCGCGCCGACGAGCTTCAACGGCGGCAATCTGCGGTTCCCGCAGGGACTACTGCCGAAGACGGCCGGACATCTCGACAAATTGAGTTTCGTTCGGAGCGGACTCGCCTGGGCGGCGGTGCATCAGCTGGGACAGGCCTGGGCGCAGATCGCGCGCAATCCGAGCGGCGCAACCGGCGCGATCGCGCCGCATATCGGGTCGGTCATCTCGCTGGAGGAGCAGGCGGCCAGAAAAACGGGCGACGTCCTTCCCGGTTTCATCGCGCTCAACTCGAGTGGCATTCCGTCCGCCGGATATTTTCCTGCGACCTACGCGCCGTTCCAGGTCGTTCCGACATCGACCGGACTGCCGACGATCGCGCATCCGGACGGCACGGCGCGCTTCACCGATCGCTGGAGTTTCCTCCACCAGCTCGACGCCAACCGAACCTCGGGCGCGCTTGGGAAAGTCTCGCTCGACATGAACGCGTTCTACGATCAGTCGAAAGCGTTGATGGATGCGCCTAACATCAACGCGCTATTCAGCTTCAGCAGCGACGAGCACACGAAGTACGGCAGCTCGACGTTCGGCGACTCGCTCGTCATCGCGCGCAATCTCGTCGCCGCGCGGAAAGGCACGCGATTCGTCCAAGCGACGCTGGGCGGCTGGGATCATCACAGCGGCATCTACGACAAGCCCGGCAACGGGGTGAATTCGCTCTACACGCAGGCCGCGCAATTCGATCCGGCATTCGGCGCGCTGCTGAGCGATCTGCGGGCGATGCCCGGCGCGGTCAGTGGCAAGTCGCTGCTCGACGAAACGCTCGTCGTCGTGATCGCGGAGTTCGGACGCACGGTCGGTGTGCTGAACAATCAGGACGGTCGCGATCACAACCTCCGCATGTCGACGGTGTGGGCGGGCGGCGGAATTCGCGGCGGCCTCGTTCTCGGAAAGACAGACGCGACCGGCAACAACGTGACCGATTTCGGATGGAGCCAGAATCGCGACGTCCGTCCCGAAGACGTCACCTGCACGATCTACTCGGCACTCGGCATCGACTACACGACCGTACGCCACGACGATCCGCTCAATCGAGGATTCGAATACGTCCCGTTCGCGAAGGACGGCACATACAAGCCGATCGAAGAGCTGTTCTGAAGTTGGGGTCAGGTCTGGAAAATCAACTTAAGACGTTCAATATCCGAACGGAATCCACCGCCTGTAGGCCTTAAGTTGATTTTCCAGACCTGACCCCAACTTACGTCGCCCGCGTGAACAGTTGCCGCTGCGACACCTGATACGCGTTGGCGCGAATCAGCTCGCGGACCCCGCGCGGGTCGGGAATTCCGCGCAGCGTGTAATTCGGCGAAGAGCGATCCGACGAGACGATCGTGACGTTTCCAATGCCCAGCATGCGATTGACGAAGCTCTGGTCGAACTGCGTGTCGTCAATGTAGCGAAGGTCGATGTCCTCGACCTTCTTCGTCGTCAACCCGGTCTCGATCATCACGCGCTGGTTCGTGACGGTGTACATCGTGGACTTGATGCGCGCGAACGCCAGAACGATCGCAGCGACCTGCCACACGATGATCACTGCAATCACGATCCAGACAATCGTTCCGTACGGCGCGAGGAACTGGTAGCCGAAGTAGTAGATCAACAGCAATACGACCACGACCAGAAACGCGCCAACGATTCGGCCGAAAAGCAGCAGCCACGACGGCGTTCCGTGCCAAAGCTTCTGTTCCGGAGATGCGGCGGCGGCTTGCGGCACGGGCGCTGCCACCGCCGCCATCGGCCGGCCGCATTGCGGACACGCGGTCGCGGCCGTCGATACGTCGTGTCCGCAATCGGGACATTTCACCAGCGGCATGACGGCAGATTGTAAACTGATGGCGCCTGGATATCTCCGCGTTTCTTCTGGCGCTCATTGCGATCTTCATCGCCGCGAAGCTCTTCGGCGAGCTCGCGGAGCGCATCGGGCAACCGGCGGTCCTCGGTGAGCTGATCGGCGGCGCGATCGTCGGAGTCTCGGGTCTGCGGCTGGTCGATCCTCGAGATCCGACGATTTATCTCTTTGCGCAACTCGGCATCATCCTGCTGTTGTTCCTCATCGGCCTCAACACGGAGCTCGACAAACTCCTGAAGGTCGGCGGTGCGGCAGTGCTCGTGGCGGTCGTTGGAGTGATCGCGACGTTCGGAGGCGGTTACGCGGTCGCTCACTTTCTCGGCGTGTCGGACATCGTCGCAGTTTTCCTCGGCGCGTCGCTGACTGCAACCTCCGTCGGAATCTCCGCGCGCGTCCTCTCCGACCTCGGCCACCTTCAGGATCGCGAGGCACAGATCATTCTCGGCGCGGCAGTTGTCGACGACATCATCGGCGTCGTTCTTCTCACGCTCATCGGGCGCATGGCCGATCAAGGCGATCTCGGACTGCTGGCGGTCTCACGCCTCACGCTGATCGCGTTCGGATTCGTCGCGATCGCGATCCTCATCGGCTCGCGGCTCGCGCCGATCCTCGTTCGGGCAATTGATCGGATTCACGTGGCGCGCGGTCTCTTCTTCGCGTCGATTGTCTTCGCGCTGTCGCTCGCATACATCGCGCAGCGCATCGGATCAGCGATCATCATCGGCGCGTTCGCGGCCGGACTCGTTCTCGCGAGAACGGAGAAAGGAAAGCAGATCGAGCGCGAAGTTCACGATGTCGCGAATTTCTTCGTGCCCGTCTTCTTCATCGTCGTTGGCGCGGCCGTCGACGTCCGCACAATGACACTGCGGTATGTCCTGATCGGACTCGGGCTGGCAGCCGTCGCGGTCGTCGGAAAACTACTTGCCGGCCTGGTTGCTCCCGGACGCGGCTTTCGCCGCCGCATCATCGGAGTCGGGATGATCCCGCGTGGAGAAGTTAGCCTGATTTTCGCGCAGATCGGGTTGACCAGCGGACTGCTGACCGCTGGTCTGTTCAATTCCGTAACCGTGATGGTGATCATCACGGCGCTTCTGACGCCGTTGCTCCTGCGAGCACAGCTGACGCAGGGGATACCGGAGGCGCGCCGCGGCGAATGCGAGTTCGTGGTCGACGCGCCGATGGACGAATCGATCAGAACCCGAGACGCCGCCGAACGACCTGATATTCGGGATCGTCGATGATCCCGGTGGTTCGCCCCATTTTGCTGATGCGACCGGTAATGTCGTCGATGCGATCCTGCGTTCCGGGGTGATCCTGGAAGAACCGTGCAACCGTGCCCGGCTGGCTTCGATCAAGAGCCAACAGCTTTTGAAACATGTCGAGCATGCCGTGTGCGTCGTAGCCCGCCTTCACCAGGAAGTCGAGGCCCATGTCGTCGGCCTGCTTCTCATCGGCGCGGCTGAAACGCGCCATCGCTCCGCCGGCGACGACCTGCGCCGCGATCTGCGCCAGCGCGTTCGGATTCTGGCCGAGGAGAATGCTGCCGATGACGCTGATCTCCTGCTGCTGCTGGATCTGTTTGATCGCGTGCCGTGCGACGACGTGGCTGATTTCATGCGCCACGACGCCGGCGAGCATGTCGGCCTTATCGGCCTGCGCAATCAATCCGGCATTGATGTAGATGTGACCGCCCGGGAGGCTGAACGCGTTGACCGTCGAGTCATTGACGATCTTGAAATCGAAAGGACGGCCCGCGAGGGGCGTCACAGCATGGATTCGCTCACCGACCATCCTCAAATAGGCGGTCGCCTGAGAGTCGTTGACGATCCTGACCTGCTGCTCGACCTGTGCGGCGGCCTGATTGCCAAGCTGCCATTCTTCATCGAGGGAAACTCCACCGCCGAGGCCGCCGGAGCCGCAGGAAGCGATGAACAGGAAAACGGGAAGCGCGAGAACGTACTTCTTTTTCAACATCTGCAAACCTCCGGCGCGCTGTTTTGCAATTCGCGGTCCGGTTCGATTTTTCAGGGAATGAGGGCGTGCCTGCGAAGGATCTCTTTTGTCGCGTCGAGCGGAAGCGCCTCAGCCGTATGGCCGTTGCCGGTCACCGTCGTCGCCCGAAACAGCGAGTTGACGATCGCCTCCTCGGTCGCCTCGATGGTCGCGAGAAAGAGCGGAGACATCGCGTCATTCGCGAACGGCGCAACGCCGCGCGAAGTTGAAAACGCGATGGCGTAGTCCCCGCTGCCGTTCGAGCCGGCGGCTCCCGTTCGGGCGAATCCCATGATCGCGCGTGCCGCGATCCGCTTGAGATTGCGCGCGTCGACGGGCGCATCGGTGGCGATCACCATCACGCACGAGCCGAGCGGAGCGCCGGCGCCGGCCGCGTTGAGCTCGCGCCCCACCGGCACGCCCGCAATCATCAGCGAACCGCCGAAATTCGTCTGCACCAGAACGCCGATGGTGTAATTGCCCGCGCGCCGCGACGACGTTCCGATTCCACCTTTGAATCCGAACGCGATTGTGCCCGTTCCCGCGCCGACCGATCCCTCTTCCACCGGACCGCTGGTCGCGGATTTGATCGCCTGAAAGACTTCATCGCGTCCGACCGGGCGCGATCGGATGTCATTCAGCGCGCCGTCATTCGTCTCGGCGACAACCGCGTTGATCGATCGCACCTGTTCGTTGCCGGGAAGCGCCAGCATGTAATCGAGCAGAGCGTCGGCAACACGCGGAACGTTGAGCGTCGAGGTCAGAAGAATCGGAGTTTCGATCTCGCCCAGCTCCTCGATCTGCGTCGTGCCGACGATCTTGCCGAATCCGTTGCCGACGAAAACCGCCGCCGGCACTTTTTCCTGAAAGAGATTTTCGCCGTGCGGCAGGATGGCAGTCACGCCGGTGCGGATGTTGTCGCCGCGAATCAGCGTCGCATGACCGACGCGAACGCCGGCGACATCGGTGATCGCGTTGAGCGGTCCGGTGGGCATCGAACCGATCGTGATCCCGAGGTCGCGCGCGCGAGGACGCGTCAGGGCGAGGGCGAGGAGAAACGCAAGAGTATGCATCGGGCGAAGACTACTCGATGACGCCGGGCCATCGGCTAACTTCCAGCAGCCGTTCCACTTGGGTCTACAAACGGCCTTCGGCTTTTACTTACGGATGGACTTGAGCCTATCCGTGAGCGTAGACTCTCCCGTTACCCGGCAAAGGGTAAATATCCCCCGCGACTAATTTGTAGAGAGGAGAAAGTGTGAGTCCAGGACCGACGAAACCAAATCGTGGGCGTCCGATCGTCCACACCGAACCGTGGGCAAAAATCACGGTCGTGCTGCTCGATCGGCACGTGGCTTACCTCGATAGGTTGGCAATCGACATCCGTTTGAAACACGGGCGTGCGATCAGCCGTGCGGAGATTATCCGCGGCCTTATCGAGGCGGCTTTCCAGAGCGGCATCGATCTGTCGCAGGCAGACTCGATCGATACTCTGGTCGAACTGCTGACCGGCTCGATGCCGAAGCGCAAAGCGCTGCGTTAGAACGCAGCTGCGCAGCCGCCAGGCGCGCGATCTCTTCCTCACTGCTCGCAGCGGTGAGATCGATCCCGCTCTGTTCGAAACGATCCAGGATCGTACGGATCGCTTGTGACCAGCCGAAGGCGGGATTCAACTCGGGCGATATCTGCTCGAGATACTCGACTTGCGCCTCGGAGAGAACGATCGTCTCGGTGGCGGGACTCGCGTCACCTTCACTCTCTCCGGTTCGCTGGACGAGCTTTAGAGACATGATGCCACCTAAGGAGTGACGGTCAGAGCCTTTTCCCTACCCCCGACTTCAGAGATTGTTAGACCGCCGAAACGGGTACGCCAGCTGTGCGACGAAAGTGGTGGGTATCGGCTGATCGTGCAGGCCGAATCGTTGCGGCTCGCGATCCCTCGGCATGTGGATTGTTCCGAATAGAAGGTCGATCCACGGAAACAAGCCCGCGAAGTTGCGATCAATTCCGTCCTCCTCAGATGTGTGATGCCATCGGTGGAACCGCGGGCTGGCAATCACGTACCGCAGCGGTCCGAAATCCCATCGCAGGTTCGCGTGGAGGAAAATCGCGTAGAACGTGAGAAATGGAACTGCGGCCGCCACGACTCGCGGATCGAATCCGAGAAGGAAGAACGGAATCAATTGCAGGACGCGGCTGATCGCTTCGTTGAGCGGATGGACTCGCGCCGCCGCGAGCCAGTCGAGCGACTCCGAACTGTGATGGATCGCGTGAAATCGCCAGAGAGGCCGGCGATGAAACAGGCGGTGCGTTGCGTAGCCCGTCAGGTCGCCTCCGATGAGCACCTCGATCCATTGTATCGGCAGCGGCTGCGAAGCGAACCACGATGATCCGAGACTGCGGCCGGTGATGCGCGCGAGGAGGAGGAAGGTCGCGCCGGCGGCGATCGCGGAAATCGCACGCGACACAAAAGGCGTGAAGAACCAGTAGAGAAAATCGACCGAGCGGTCGCGCCGCCAGATCGAGCGCTTCGGCAGCGCGGAAAATCGCCCTTCGAGCAGACCGAAGAGGAGCGACAGAACCAGCAGTCCGATCACGACGCCCATACAGATGTTACGTGTGAGACGCCGATTCGTTTACTTCTTGGGGTCAGGCCTTTGGTTTCCGGTTTTTTCTACACCGGGTAGAAAAAGGTAGGGAAGCTCTCGACAGTTCGCGTTTTTTCCACGATGTGTGGAAAAAACCGGAAACCAAAGGCCTGACCCCATCACTTCGCCGGAACGATCATGACCGGTGTCGAGATGCGTCGGATGATCTCCTGCTTCACGGCTCCGATCTCGTGTTGCGAGTTGACGAACACCGCGTCGGCATTCGACTCGGCGACGTAGCGGACGACCTCGCGTTCGACGTTTTCGCCGGTGATGATCACCTTCTTCGGCGCGATGCCGAGGCGCGAGGCGACCTCGTCGACTTTGGAGTCGGCGGCATTTCGATCAGCATCGCCGCAGACAATCAGGAATTGCACTTCGCCGCCTTCGCGCTTTGCGACTGCCGCCGCCAGCTCGGCGGCCGCTTCGGAAGTCTGTAGCAGATGCACCGGCACGACGATCCGCTTGAATCCCGTTCGCTTTCGGATTCCATAACGGATCGCGAGCACGGGGGCCGGCGGGTCGGTGATCACGCGCCAGGTCGTCGAGCCGATGATCAGATGCGCGACGTGATGCCGCGCATGTGTCGCGATGACGATCAGATCCGCCTGCTCGCTTCGAGCCGTCCGTCCGATCTCGTCACCGGGATCGGGTGCGCTCCGCACGAGGAGACGCGTTGCGACGGCGGAGTTCGCGCGGCGAACGCGTTCGCGCAGGTTCTCGAGCTCCTGCTTTTCGGCGTACTCGTACACCGCGTCGCCGGCGGGGAATCGCAACTGTTCCGGCGCGGAGATCCGCGTCATGCGGATATGGAGGATGAGCAGCTCGGCGCCGGTGGAACCTGCGATGCGGATCGCCTCGTCAAATCCCCATTCGGCTGCCGTCGAGAAATCGGTCGGGATCAGAACGCGACGCCAGGGGTACACGACCCTACTTTGCGGCCACCTGCTGGCTGCCAGGGCCCGGCATGATGATGTAGCGAATCACGGTCTTCGGCGCCGCTTCGGTCTCCGCGACCTGCAGCGTGATCTGGCGGTCGCCAGCCTTGAATGTGTCGCCCGGGATGAACGGATCCTGCATCGCCTGATTCAGCTGCACTTCGAGCGTTCGCCAGTTCTGCGCCGGCGGGAAAGGCGGCTGTGGAGGATACGCGCGGAACTGCGCGAGGTAAGTCGTGTAGTAGTGATAGACCTGCGGAAACGAATCATCCGTCGCGAGCGTGTACACCTCGGCGCCCGATCCATATTGATTCTTGATCATCACCGAGTCGCGGCGCGTCAGGTCATCGCGATACTTCGCGCCGGCGTAAACCGGAATCGCGGGGCTGATGGCCCGCAGCTCCTTGGCGGCATCGAGCTGGGGCGGCGCGACCGTTTCCGTCGCGATCGGATTCTTCTGGGGGGCGTGCTCCACGGCAGCGCTTCCTTCCTGCCCGCCGGTGCAACCACTAAGTGCAGCCGTCAAAACAAAAATAGCGCCGACCATCGCCTCTCCCCGTCGCATCCTCATACTGTTTCAAACAGCAAGGGATATGCCGCTGAATCCGCTCAGTTCTGCTCCGCCTTCGTTGCCACACCCGGCCGGCGCGTCCGGCTGCGAGTGGCTTCCTGAGCCGTTTCGCCGCCGTACTGCCCGACCAGTTTGTCATCGTACTCATCCGAAATGCTGGCGACGCTGTCGAGCGACGCGATGAATTGCTCCGGCCGCAGACGGCGGCCAAGGAAAGCGTGCGAGAAGAAAACGTCGCCGCCCACCATGCTGAAGGCGCCCAGGGGGACTTCGGAGTTGAGGCGGAGGAGCTCGCGCATCATCGCGAACGACGGCTCGACGCCCTGCACACAGAAGGCGAGCACCTCGATCACGGCATCGTCCTCTTCGTATGGTGCAATCGAGATCTCCAGCACTGTCGATCCATATTTCAAATAGAAATCGCAGTGTTCGGCGTCATCGAAGTGTTCGTCGACCAGCTCGTCGAGATACGACTTCACCTGTCGATAGACTTCTTCCTGACATCGGGTGTGAAACCGTTTCTCGCGGATGGCTGGCATTTGCGCTCATTATAAGAGCTTCCGATGGACGAAATTTTTCTTTCCAGCAATCGAAAGCGGCTGACTCTGAAACGCGGCAAGGATCGGGTCGTCGCCAATCGTCATCCGTGGATCTTCGCCGGTGCGATCGGAGACGAGAGCGGGCCGGCCCATGCCGCGATCGGCGACCTCATCGACGGCAATGGGACCCGGCTGGCGTCTGGGTTCTACTCACCACAATCCGACATCCGCCTTCGCGCGTTGACGTTCGGCGATGACGAGTTGACGGCGGATTTGATTGCGTCGCGCCTGGCGGCCTCGATTGCGCGGCGCCGATCACTTCTCAGCGATGCGACGAACGCCGCCCGCCTCGTCAACTCCGAAGGGGACGAGCTGAGCGGTCTGGTCATCGATCTGTACAACGACGTCGTGGTGGTCGAAGTGTCGAATGCCGGTCTGGAGCGTATCAAGCCCCTCCTGATCGAAATCCTTCAACGCGAGCTCCGTCCGCGGCTGATCTATTTCAGCAACGACCTGCCCGCGCGCCGCCTCGAGCAACTGTCCACGGAACCTGAAACGATCGGCGAGGGAACACCGGCGACGACAATCGTCGAAAACGGATTGCGCTTTGAAGTCGATCCGGCAGCCGGACAGAAGACCGGGTTCTTTCTCGATCAGCGCGAGAACCGGCAGATCACGCGCGAGCTCGCATCGGGCAAGCGCGTTCTCAACCTCTTTTCGTACACCGGCGCGTTTGGAGTGTATGCCGCGGCCGGAGGCGCGACATTCGTGGAGAACGTCGACGGATCACAGGTCGCGATCGAGCAGGCGCGCAGAAATCATGATCTTAATAACTCATCAAATAATACAACGTTTTCGGTCGCTGATGCCTTCGCGCAAGTGCGCAAGCTCGATGCCGAGAAGCAGCGGTTCGATCTCGTCGTTTGCGATCCGCCGGCGTTTGCCAGACGGCGTGTCGAAGTCGAGCGTGCCGCGCGCGGCTACAAGGACGTCAACCTCTACGCCATGCGGCTCCTCGAACCGCGCGCGACGATGTTGACCTTCTCCTGCTCCGGCCACATGTCGCTCGATCTTTTTCAAAAGGTGATTTTCGCGGCGGCGGTCGATGCCGGCCGGCGCATTTCGATCCTGCGGCGGCTGACTGCCGGGCCCGATCATCCGATATCCATCTATTGTCCGGAAGGCGAATACCTGAAGGGATTCCTGCTCGAAGTGCGGGAGTAGAATGAGAATTGCTCGGGTTTTTCGATAGCACATGACCGCCACTTCGATCGCTTCGCCGCGGAAGTCCCGCGACATCACCGTCTCCTACCTCGGCGACCTTCTGTTCAACGCCGGCTTCATCGACGAGAAGCAGCGCGCCGAAGTGGAGAACACCGACAAGCAGTTCCGCACCTCGACGAAATCGAAGTCGCGCGCCGAAGACGAAGCGAGTCCCTTCAAGGCGCTGGCGGCCATGAACCTCACCGATGCCAGCGGCAGCGGTACGCGCATCGATGACTTCCTGCTCGCGCGCCTGATCGCCGAAGACGCGCACCTGCACTTCTTCAAGATCGATCCGCTCAAGCTCGACGTCGAGATGATCGAGGCCAAGATCTCCCGGCCGTTCGCGCGCAAACACAAGATGATTCCGGTCGCCGTTCGCGACGGAAAGCTCATGGTGTCGATCGTCAATCCATTCGACACCGTGGCTGTCGACACGTTCCACCAGATGGTCAAGCAGGAGATCGAGCTGGTGGTCTCCTCCGAGAGCGATGTGATGGGCGTGATCACCGAGCAGTACGGCTTCCGCGCCTCGGTCACCAAGGCGCAACGCGACCTGGGACGCGGCGCGATCGATCTCAGCAACCTCGAGCAGTATGTCAAGCTGAAGTCAGGCCAGGATATCGAGACCAGCGACGCGCATATCGTCAATGCCGTCGATTTCCTTCTGCAGCATGCCTACGAGTCGCGCGCGTCGGACATTCACATCGAGCCGAAGCGCGACGCCGCGATCATCCGGTTCCGCATCGACGGTGTGCTGCACGAGATTCAACGCGTGCCCAAGCTCGTGAATCTTGCGATCACCTCACGCCTCAAGACGATGTGCCGGATGGATATCGCCGAGAAGCGGCGGCCGCAGGACGGCCGTATCAAGACCGAGCATGACAGCAAAGAGATCGAGCTGCGCGTCTCGACCCTGCCGGTTGCCTTCGGCGAAAAAGTGGTCATGCGTATCTTCGATCCCGATGTGATGCTTCGAACGATCTCGGGACTCGGCTTTTACGAAGATGAGTTGAAGACGTTCCATGACTGGATCCAGCGTCCGCACGGGATCATCCTGGTCACCGGCCCGACCGGCTCAGGAAAAACTGTCACGCTCTACTCGGCGCTCAAGACGCTGGCGGGGCCCGAGATCAACATCACGACGATCGAGGACCCGATCGAAATGGTGCACGAAGAGTTCAATCAGACCTCCGTGCAGGCGAAGATCGGCATCACGTTCGCGGCCGCGCTCCGCACGATCCTGCGCCAGGATCCGGACATCATCATGGTCGGCGAGATCCGCGATCAGGAAACGGCCGAGAACGCAGTGCAGTCGGCGCTGACCGGCCATCTGGTTTTCTCGACGCTGCACACGAACGACGCCGCCACCTCCGTCACGCGCCTCATCGATCTCGGCATCCAGCCGTTTTTGATTTCATCGACGCTGATCGGAACGATGGCGCAGCGGCTGATCCGAAAAATCTGCGAAGACTGCAAACGCAATCGTCCGCTGACGGTCGAGGAAGCCGGCATGCTCAATCTGCAGGCGCCGGCCGGTAAGCGCATCATCGTGAAGGAAGGTGCCGGCTGTATCCGCTGCCGTAACACCGGCTACTTCGGCCGCACTGGCATCTTCGAGATTCTGCCGATCGACAACGCCATCCGCGATCTCGTCGATCGCTCGGAAGACTTCCTCAAGATCAAGGACATGGCGATCAAGCGCGGGATGCGCACCCTCCGCCAGTCTGCGTTGCGCAAGCTGGCGGAAGGCGTAACCACGTTCGAGGAAGTTGTTCGGGTTACCGGGATCTAACTCAAATAATAATTGACCGAGGTGCGTGGGCCAGCTATCCTGCGCTATCTACCCTCTACTCCTCGTAGAAAGGCAATTTTTGTATGGATTTACGCAAAGTCGCGTTCGCGGCGGCTGCCGCACTCGTGTTCGCTGCACCTGCTGCCTTTCCGGCCATCTCGATTTCGACCGCGACGCCATACACCCAGAACTTCGATGGGATGGGAGTTCCTCCAACTGCAACGACGCAGTCGAGTCTGCCGGGAGACTTCAGAGCGGACGCACAATCGGCGGTTAGAACGATCGGTACCTTCGCGGCGGCGGGCATCATCACTGTCCGCGGCGGAGGCGCGAGTTTGTCGACAACGGCCGCAAACGGTATTTACAACTTTGGCTCAGGCACGACGGCACTTGGAGGTTCGGATCGCGCGGTCGGCTTCCTGGCGTCGGGAACTGCCACTACGAGTGGGAATCTTTACGCGCAGCTTCTCAACAACAATGGATCTGCCCTCACGGCCCTCGAGATTTCCTACAACGTCGAAAAATACCGGGGCGGGTCAAATGCGGCGGGTTTCCGCATCCAGATGTTTTATTCGACCGATGGTTCGACCTGGACGAACGCCGGCCCTTCCTTTCTGACATCTTTTCCCGCCGACGCGGCGAACAGTGGTTTTTCTCCTGCACCAGGTCCCACCGTCGCAGTAACCAATCAAAACCTCAATGTCTCGATCCCCAACGGAAGTGCGTTCTATCTCGCCTGGAACTACTCCGTGAATACGGGATCGACGGTCACGAACGCTCAAGCGCTCGCAGTCGACGACGTCAGCATCCTCGGCATTGGAGCGACCCCGTCGTCTCCTCCCGCCACTCCAATCGGACTCGTTGCCACCGCCGGCAACGCGCACGTCGCGTTGAGTTGGAACGCGGTCAGCGGCGCGACTTCGTACAACGTCAAGCGCGCGGCAGTCAGCAACGGTCCGTATTCGACGATTGCTTCTCCGACGTCGAATGCGTACGACGACACGACCGCGGTCAACGGAACCACTTACTTCTACGTCGTCAGCGCCGCGAACTCGGCGGGGGAGAGCACGAACTCGTCGGAGGTGAGCGCGACGCCGTTTGCGCCGTCGATTTCGCCCTCAGGCACCGGCTCGGCGAATCCGGGCAGCGTAATGGCTGGCGGTACGACGACGCTGACTGTCAATGTCACGCCAGGCGCGAATCCTCCGAGCACCGGACTCGCCGTGAGCGCAAATCTCAGTTCCATCGGCGGCTCGAGTGCGCAGTCGTTCACCGACAATGGCAACAACAGCTTCTCGTTCTCCGCGACGGTCAGCGGAACGACCAGCCCAGGTACAAAGAATCTGGCGGTGACGATCACCGACGCACAGGGCCGCACCGGTCCGGCGTCAATCGCGCTGACCGTCACCGTGTCGCAGACGGCGCCGACAGGCGTTGCGACAGCGACCCCCGGCAGCCTTTTGCCGGGAGCAACCACGACGATCAACGTCACAGTCACGCCCGGCTCGAATCCAACCAGCAGCGGAATCACCGTCACCGGCGATCTCAGTTCGATCGGCGGCTCCGCTTCGCAGTCGTTCACCGACAACGGCGACAATACTTTCTCGTTCACCGCAACGGTCGCCAGCACTACCAGCGTCGGCGCGAAGTCGTTGCCGATCACCATCCGCGATGCGGATGGGCGCAACAGCACGACGAATGCGTCGTTGACGGTGCGACCTCCGAGCACCGTGAAGATCAGCCAGGTCTACGGCGGCGGAGGAAACTCCGGCTCGACCTACTTGAACGATTTCATCGAGCTGTACAACTCCGGCTCGACGCCGGTCTCGCTCGACGGTTGGAGCGTGCAAGCTTCGACTTCCAATGCCACATCGTGGAGCGATCCAGCGCCGACGGCAGTCGGACCTCCGACATTGCTCTCCGGCACGATCTTGCCGGGTCATTACTACCTTGTGAAAGAGTCGCAGGGAGCGGGAGGAACTACCGGGCTGCCGGTCGCCGACGCTACCGGTGTGATGACGATCAGCTCGACGCAAGGGAAAGTCGCGCTCGTCGCGAGCACCGTCCCTCTCAGCGGTTTGTGCCCGACCGATGCGACCGTTGTCGACATGGTCGGCTACGGCGGCGCGAGCTGCTCCGAAGTCACGCCGACCGCCGTTCTTACGAACACGACGGCCGCAATCCGCCGCAACAACGGATGCGTCGATACAGACAACAACCTCAACGACTTCATCATCGCCGGTCCAATTCCTCGCAACAGCGCCTCACCCGTGAATACGTGCGGCGGCGATCCGAGTCAGCCTTCCGCAGTCGGCAACGCGACGCCGAATGCCATCGAGCCGGCGACCAATGTTGTGCTGACAGTTCAGGTCACGCCGGCATTCCTGCCGCCCAGCTCCAACGTGCAGGTCGTCGCCGATCTGACCAGCATCGTCGGCCGCCCAACCAGCCAGCAGTTCTATGACGACGGCACGAACGGCGACCAAACAGCCGGCGACAACGTTTTCTCATTCCGGGCAGTCGTCGACCGCCTCAGCACGACCGGAGCGAAGTCGATGGTGGCCACCATCACGGACGGGCAGGGTCGCACCGCCACCGCGCCGATCACGCTCACGGTCGTCAGTGCGACGTGCGGCGTGGAACGATGGAGCGTGAAGGTCGGTGTCGATCCCGATGCTCCAAGAGTCGATATCAACAATCCCGTCGTTACGACCATCGCCAATCTGCGGAGCTTCCCCGCTCCCGCCGATCCTCCCGGACCGCCGGACAATGCGCGCGTATTCCCGTGGGAAGGAACGGCGTACACCATCAACGGCACGTTGACGCTGTACAAGAAGGAAACGGACGTCGACTACCACATCGTCATTCAGGACGACCAGGGCCGCACGATGGTCACCGAGATTCCGTCGCCGGCGTGCATCATCACATCGGGCGCTCCGCGTACTCTCGCCGACAGCCCATTCACGCCGGGCATCAGTATCGCTCGGGGCAAGTTTGACGCGAAGTTCGCGGCCACCACGTTCTTTCAGACCGCCAATATTCCTGTGCGGATCACCGGCGTCGGCTTCTTCGATTTCATCCACGGAC
>JALYZI010000181.1 GCA_030948915.1 Acidobacteriota bacterium | reverse complement strand
GTCTACGCCGGCGCGATCATGGTGCTCTTTCTCTTCGTCATCATGCTTCTCAATCTGCAGAGACAGCCGGAAGAGCCGACGCGCCCGATTCAGCAGTTTCTCGGCTACGTCGGCAGCGCGGCATTCGGCATCGGCCTCGTTTACTACATCTCGAAATACGCGGTGATGGAGCTGCCCGCCGGTCCGTTTCTCGCCGACGCGCGCGCGATCGGCGTCAAACTGTTCGAGGTCTATGTCTTCCCGTTCGAGGCGGTCTCGATCCTTCTGCTCGCCGCGATCGTCGGCGCGCTCGTTCTCAGCGGGCGCGGAGTGCAGACCTCATGATCCCGACGCAATGGTTCCTGATCCTGAGCGCCATTCTCTTCGCGATTGGCGTCTGCGGCGTGCTCACACGCAAGAACGGCATCACCATCTTCATGTCCATTGAGCTGATGGTGAACGCCGTGAACCTCACCTTTCTCGCGTATGCGCGCCAGTTCCATCAACTCCACGGATTGATCTTCGTCTTTTTCGTGATGGCAATTGCGGCTGCCGAGGCTGCTGTGGGGCTCGCGATATTCATATCGCTTTTTCACCACCGCGAAACCATCGATGTCGACGAGGCGAACCTGATGCGCTGGTGATTGGCGCGAACATCGCATTTTTCAGCTCAGGCGTAAGGAGCTGAAAAAATGGACAAGACCGAGAAACTCATTGACTGGAAAGAAGATGAACGGAAAGACCTCAACCGCGACGGAATCGATGACGATCTCGAGCCGCCCATTCCGGATGTGTCGGCCGGCTCCAGGAAGCTGTCGGAGCGGCTGCGCGAGCACACGGATACCAGTCCCACCCTCTCCGGCGGCGACATCGACGCGCGCTGGGAGGACGCCGACGGCAGCGGTGAAGAATCCGTCGCTGGAAGTGCGGCAACTCCGGAGCAGAACGACGTGCAGGAAATGGGTGAAGCCATGGGCATCACCTATCAAGACAACGAAGAACTGAAGGTCGGAGAAAAAGAGCGCGATCGCGATAAGAAACGTTGGGAGCTCGATCCGGCATCATCGGACGACTATAAAGATCGAACTCGCGACGAAGACAGATAACGGCGCGCGGGGTTCTCCTCGCGGCCGCGAGGAGGAAAAACGAGTCCTGAGTGCTGAGTCCTGAGTCCTGAGCATTTTCAATCTACTCAGGACTCAGGACTCAGGACTCAGGACTTCGACGAAGTCCGCATGCTGAGCCATCTGTGGATCATCCCGGCGCTGCCGCTGCTCGGCTTTCTGCTGAACGGGCTGGTGGGCGAACGCGCCGGCCGCCCGTTCGTCTCCATCGTCGGCCCGCTGTCCTCACTTCTCTCCGCGGTCGCGGGAACGATCGCCGTTTTCCAATACCACGCCGCTTATCCGCACGGGCAACGCTATGTCAACGTTGTCTACAACTGGATCAGCAGCGGCGGAATCGGCGCCGACCTGGCGTTTCAACTCGATCCGTTATCGGTGGTGATGCTGATGGTGGTGACATGGGTCGGAACGTTGATCCATTTGTACTCCGTCGGCTACATGGGTCACGAGCCGGGATACGCGCGCTACTTCGCCTATCTGAATCTTTTTCTCGCCGAGATGCTCGTCCTCGTCCTCGGCAGCAGCTATCTCGTGATGTTCGTCGGGTGGGAAGGCGTAGGCCTCTGCTCGTATCTGCTGATCGGCTTCTACTACGACAAGGAATTCGCGGCTGCCGCCGGCAAGAAGGCATTCATCGTCAATCGCATCGGCGATTTCGGATTTCTGGTCGCGATGTTCCTGATGTTCTCCACATTCGGCTCCGTCGATTTCGCGCGAGTGTCGGGCCTGGCGATGCGCGGCGTCGGCACATCGACGATGCTCACCGCGATCTGCCTGCTTCTCTTTCTCGGCGCGACCGGCAAGTCGGCTCAGATCCCACTCTACGTATGGTTGCCGGATGCCATGGCCGGTCCGACGCCGGTGTCCGCGCTCATCCACGCTGCCACGATGGTGACGGCCGGCGTCTACATGATCGCGCGGACGAACGTTCTCTACCGGATGTCGCCGCAGGCGATGATGACGGTCGCGTTCATCGGCGCGCTGACGGCGCTCTTCGCGGCGACCATCGCGGTCCGCCAGAACGACATCAAGAAGGTGCTCGCATACTCCACCGTTTCGCAGCTCGGCTTCATGTTCGTCGGCGTCGGCGTGGGCGCTTTCACCGCCGGGATTTTTCACCTCGTCACGCACGCCTTCTTCAAAGCCTGCCTCTTCCTCGGATCGGGATCGGTGATTCACGCCATGAGCGGAGAGCAGGACATCCGCAACATGGGCGGACTGTGGAAGAAGATCCCGATCACGGCGTGGACCTTTCTCATTGCGACCATTGCCATCGCCGGATTCCCTCCGCTGTCCGGATTCTTTTCAAAGGACGAGATCCTGGTCTCGGCTCTCGCGTCGCCCTATCTTCCGCTGGCATTCAACCGCGCGATCTGGTTCATGGCCACGCTTGCGGCGCTGTTCACGGCGTATTACATGTTCCGCCTCTTCTTTCTGACGTTCACCGGAACGTTTCGAGGGACGCACGAGCAGGAGCATCACATTCACGAGTCGCCGCTGACGATGACGATTCCGCTGATGGTGCTGGCCGGACTCGCGGCGATCGGCGGAGTCCTCGGAATTCCGGCGGCGATCGGCGAGCATCTGCACATTCCACATCTGCTCGGCCAGTGGCTCGACCCGATCTATCCGAAGGGAACGGTTTTCGAAGCGCCACTGCGCGTTGAATGGCTCCTGATGTTCGCGTCGACGGCCGTCGCGGTCTTCGGCGCGTGGCTCGCCTACAATCGATTCTTCAAAGTCGGCCTGGCTGCTGATGCGGCACTCGGGAAAGCGATGCCGGGCCTGGCGCGGACACTCGAGAACAAATACTACGTCGACGAGTTCTACGACGGCGCAGTCGTCACCCCCCTCGAGCGCTTTTCGAGATTCCTGTGGAAAGGCATCGATGCGATCATCGACGGCCTCCTCGCATTGCTCGGATACACGGTGGCGCTGGCCGGCGATCTGCTGCGATTCCTTCAGACCGGCAACGTGCGCAATTACGCACTGATGTTCTTCCTCGGCGTGATCGTTTTCCTCTGGGTGTTCGTATGACGAATCTGCTGAGCTGGATCATCTGGTTCCCGATCGCCGTCGCCGTGATCCTGGCCTTCTTTCCGCGCAATGCGGTGGCCGCGATCAAGTCGACCGGTCTCGTCGCATCGCTCGCCACATTCGCGCTCTCGCTCACGATCCTGCAGCGCTTCCAGGACGGAGTCTCGACGATGCAGCTGGTCGAGTCGCACGCGTGGATTCCGCAATGGGGAATCCGCTATGCGCTCGGCATCGACGGGATCTCGCTGTGGCTCGTTCTCCTGACGACGCTGTTGACCCCGGTCGTCTTTCTGTCGTCGTGGAATGCGATCCACAAACATCCGAAGGAGTACGTGATCGCGTTTCTGATCATGGAGGCCGCGATGATCGGCGTCTTCGTCGCGACCGATCTACTCGTCTTCTACGTTTTCTTCGAGCTGACCCTGCTGCCGATGTACCTCGTGATCGGCGTGTGGGGCGGAGCGAATCGCATCTACGCCGCGATCAAATTCTTCCTCTTCACGATCGCCGGATCGCTGCTGATGCTCCTCGGCATCATCTATCTGGCATTCCTGCAGTACCACGATCTCGGACGTCCGGATTTCTCGATCGTGAATCTGTACGGCCTGTCGATTCCGATGCACACGCAGGCGATTCTCTTCGGCGCATTCGCGCTGGCATTCGCGATCAAAGTTCCCCTCTTTCCGCTGCATACGTGGCTGCCTGACGCCCACGTCGAGGCGCCGACGGGCGGATCGATCATCCTCGCCGGCGTCATGCTGAAGATGGGGACCTACGGCTTCCTCCGATTCTGTCTGCCGCTTTTTCCGGATGCCGCGGCAAAGTACGCGAATCTGATGATCACCCTGGCGGTGATCGGCGTCGTGTACGGCGCGCTGGTCGCGTGGGTGCAGCCGGACATGAAGAAGCTCGTCGCCTACTCGTCGGTCTCCCACCTCGGATTCTGCGTGCTCGGCATCTTCGCTTTCAATCAGACTGCCATCGAAGGCTCAATTCTGCAGATGGTCAACCACGGCCTGTCCACCGGTGCGCTCTTTCTCCTCGTCGGTGTGATCTACGAGCGGCGACACACGCGCATGCTCGCGGACTACGGCGGAATCGCGCAGACGATGCCGCTTTACGCCACGTTCTTCGTCATCGCGGTGCTCTCCTCGGTTGGCCTTCCAGGACTCAACGGCTTCGTGGGCGAGTTCCTGATTCTTGCGGGCTCGTACAAGACGCATCCGACGGCGGCGATCATCGCGACCAGCGGCGTGATCCTCGGCGCCGTTTATCTTCTGTGGCTCGTGCAGCGCGTGTTCTTCGGCCCGATCACGAAGGAAGAGAATCGATCGATCCCCGAGATTGCGTGGAATGAAGTCGCGGCGATGGTCCCGCTCGTCGTGCTGATGGTCTGGATCGGCGTGCATCCGAATACCTTCCTGCGAAAGATGACGCCGAGCGTGCAGCGACTGCTGACGACCGTGGAAATGCGCGGCCAGCGGGGGCAAGCGATGGTGGCGCAGAAATGAACCTCAATCCGCTGATCGAACCCGGCTGGGTCAACGCCATCCTGCCCGAGCTGATCCTGAGCATTGCGGGAATGCTGTTGATTCTCTTCGCTGCCTTTGCGCCGAAGCTGAAGGAAGCGACGGCGCCGCTGGCACTGATCGGATTCATCGTGACCGCCTGGGCGGAGAACCTCGTTCGGGGGGGAAGATTCTTCGGCGCCACTTACGAAATCAGCGGCCTCACGCGCATCTTCGACATCACCTTCCTCCTGGCGGCGATGCTGGCGACGCTTTTCGCGCGCGAGTATCTCGAGCGCGAGAACATCGAGAGCGGCGAGTTCTACGCGCTGCTGATGTGGGCGACCGTCGGAATGATGATGATGGCCAAGGGCCTCGATCTCCTCATCGTCATCCTCGGCCTGGAGCTGCTCTCGATCTGCATCTTCGTGCTGGTCGGGTATCACCGACGCCTTCCGGTATCGAACGAAGCGAGCCTGAAATACTTTCTGATGGGAGCGTTCGCAACGGGGTTCGTCCTCTACGGCACGGCGCTCTTTTACGGCGCGACGCAATCTACAAACTTCGCCGACATGTCGCGCTTCTTCGCGACCGCCCGTCCAAACGATCCGATGCTCACGATCGCATTCGTCCTGTTGATGTCAGGGCTTGGATTCAAACTGGCGGTCGCGCCCTTTCACGGATGGGCTCCCGATGTTTATCAAGGCGCGCCGTCTCCGGTCGCGGGATGGCTGTCGGTCGCGCCGAAAGCGGCCACGCTCATCGCAGTCATTCGACTCTTCGCTTCGATGACTCCGCTGCTGCAACACGCGGCCTGGATGAAGATGATCGCCGCACTCGCGATTCTGTCAATGGTCATTGGAAACGCCGTCGCGATCGCGCAACGCGATCTCAAACGCATGCTGGCCTACTCGGGAATCGCGCACGTCGGCTACATGCTCATCGCACTCCTGACGCTGCGCGACGAATCGGTTGCAGCGATCGCGGTGTACACCATCGCGTACGCGCTGATGAACATCGGCGCATTCGGCGTCGTGTCGATGCTCGCGAAGAACCAGAACGACCCGCAGACGCTCGACGACATCGCCGGCCTCGGATTCCGGCGGCCGTTCTATGGCCTGGCGCTGACGGTGTGCATGTTCTCGCTCTCGGGACTGCCGCCGACGGCGGGCTTCATCGCGAAGTTTTACATTTTCAAGACCGCGGTCGACTCCGGGCATGTCACCATTGCCCTGATCGGCATTCTCACCAGCATCGTGTCGGTTTATTACTATTTGCGCGTGGTGTACTTCCTCTACATGAAAGAGCCGCCGGAGCGCGACGCCGTTCCGGTGGGCGGAATCTTCGCTACCGGCGCGCTCGCGATCTCCATCATCGGAATCTTCGTGATCGGCCTCTTCCCCACTCCACTGTTCGAGATGGCGGGAGCGGCTGCGCGCGCATTTCTGCCTTAGGCTGATGAGCCAGCATCGTCCGACCAACGATCGCGATGTCGTATCCGAGCTGACGACGGGTCGCTTGTCGGTCTATCTCCGCTGCCTCACCTATCTCCAATCGAACGGACAGCAGACGGTCTCCTCGGCCGAGCTGGCGGAGCGATTCCATCTCAACTCTGCCCAGATTAGAAAAGACCTCGCCTGTTTCGGTGAGTTCGGAACGCGCGGCGTGGGCTACAACGTGTCGCGGCTCAAGGAACATCTCGTGCGTGAGCTCGGCATCGATCGCGGACGCAACGTCGTCATCGTCGGCGCCGGCAACCTCGGAATGGCGCTCGCGGACTATCGCGGTTTCAATGACAACGGCTTTCGCATCGCGGCGCTGATCGACGTCGATCCCGGAAAAGTCGGGCGCATGTCACGCACGGGGATCCCGGTCGTGGCGTTTGCGGAGCTGAAACGGATCGTCCGTGAACAGAACGTGGAGATCGGCATCATTGCGGTGACCGCTCAAGCCGCGCAGGAGGTCTATGACTCGCTCGTCGCAGCCGGACTCAGCGCGATCCTGAACTTTGCGCCGATGCAGTTGCGCACGGATGACCACGTGAAACTCAAGAGCGTCGACCTGCGCATCAACCTCGAATCGCTGTCGTTCTATCTGAAGAGCGCCGAGGACGGGGTTTAGGAGCGCGCTCCTACGACGCCGCGGCGCCGCTGGATTGCGCGGCAGCCAGCGTCGCGGACATCCGGTCTTCGAGCTCGCGCACCGCGGCTTCCAGCGTAGGCAGCAGCGTCGAGGCGCGCGCAAAGTCGGCGTCGCGGCCGGCGCGCTCGATCTGGATTGCGGCGTCGAGCGCCTCGCCCATCCCGAAGTTGCTGATCGCTCCCTTCAGCGTATGCGCGCTGCGATAAAGGATGTCGGCATTGCGCTGCGCGATCGCGTCGCGCATGGCGTCGATCAAGCGCGGCGATTGCGATGTGAACGCATCGCGCACGCGCGCGAGAAGCTTCACATTTCCGCCCACCGCTTCCAGGATCGTGTCGCCGTCGGGCTCCGGCGATTGTCCGCGCAGCACTGCCGCCAGACGATTTTGCGTAAGCGGCTTGGTGAGCACTCCGTCCATTCCCGAGGCGATGCAGCGATCGCGATCCTCGGGCGCCGTGTAGGCGGTCAGCGCGATCAGACGCGTGTGATGCGTCCGTTCGACCGCACGCAGCCGCCGTGCGACTTCGAATCCGTCCATGTCCGGCATCTGCACGTCGACGAGCGCAACGTCGAAACTTCTGGCCTGCAACAGACGCAGCGCCTCGGTGCCATTGGCAGCCGTCGCCACGCTGTGACCGAGCCGCCGGAGCGCCTCAGCCGCGAATTCCAGGTTGACCGGATGGTCGTCGACCACCAGCACCGTTTGCGGCCGATCGATATCGATGCGCCGTTCGAGCGTGAACGACATCCGCCGTTCGATGATGCCCAGCGAGACCGCGACCGCTTCCACCAATTCGCGTTCGCCCACCGGCCGCGTGACGGTCACCGTCGGATGAATCATCGTCGAGAGCGGCGAGACGATCTGCACGACCGGCACCGGCGAGATCCACGGCGTCGACGCGAGCACTGTTGCATCGATGACGACGCTCGAAAACTGTTCGCGGATCGACGGCTGCAATGCGTCGGCGACCGATGCGTAAAGCTCGGGCACCATCCCATGCGTGATCAGCACATCACCCAGGATTTCGCGTGTCGCGGCGTGCGGCTCGATGACCATCACGCGCATTCCAGAGAGTGCGTGATGCCACTGCGGCGGCACCATGCCGGCGATCGTGTCGTACGCGAGCTTCACCGCGACGTGGAACGCGCTCCCCTTCCCGATCTCGCTTTCGAACGTGATGTTGCCGCCCATCGCCTCGACGAGCCGCCCCACGATCGAGAGACCGAGGCCGGTGCCGCCGTACCGGCGGGAGTGCGAGCTATCCGCTTGCGCAAAGGGATCGAAGATCGTTTTGCGTTTGTGGGGGTCGATGCCCATGCCGGTGTCGCGGACCTCGAGATGCAGCGTCACGTCGGAACCGAATCCCATCTCCGCCCATCCGCGCATCACGATCTCGCCGGAGTTCGTGAATTTGATGGCGTTGCCGACGAGATTGATGATGATCTGCCGCAGACGGAGCGGATCGCCCCACAAGCGGTCGGGCACGTCGGCGGCCATCGTGAACGCGAACTGGAGTCCTTTCTGCGTCGCGGTCACACCGAGGGTCTTCATCGTGTCGGTCACGAGCTCGCGGATCGAGAAGTAGACCGGCTCGAGCTCGAGCTTGCGCGCTTCGATCTTCGTGAAGTCGAGGATGTCCTCGATGGTGGCGAGGAGCGACTCCGCCGACCGGCTGGCCATGCGCAGCTGCTCGCGGCGTTCGGCCGTCGGCTCGCTGTCGCCAGTGAGTTGGAGCATGCCGAGGATGCCGTGGAGCGGCGTGCGCATTTCGTGGGAGACGCTGGCGAGAAAATCGCTCTTGGCGACGCTTGCCGCTTCGGCGCGACGGAGCGATTCCCGCAAATCGACGCTTTCCTTTTCGATCGCTGCGATCCGATCATTCGACGCGCGAACGGATTCCGACAACGCGCGCCGCGTTTTGAAGATGGCAAACGCCAGCCCGCAGATGACCGCGGCCAGGGTGACGACGAGGGCGAGGATCACAGGTTTTCGTGCGCGCGCTGACGGCGTTGGAGGATGGCTCGAATCCGTGGCAGGAGCGCTTCCTTGCGCACAGGCTTACGGAGAAAATCGGCGGCTCCGAGCTCCAGGCTCCGCGCCTCGATCTCGGGAGTGGCGCTGCCGGTGACGAACATCGCCGGCGTGTCGATTCCCTTCTGGATCATGATCTCGAACAGGCGAAGGCCGTCGAGAGTCGGAATGTTGATGTCGAGCAGAAGCAGATCGAACTCACGCCTTCCCAGCTCGAGAAGGGCGTCGGCGCCGTCGCTTACGGTGACCGCTTCGTAGCCCGCTTCACTAAGGAATCCCTCGATGAGTGCCGACGAGACGGCGTCGTCCTCGACGACCAGGATGAGAACGGATCGATCGAATGGCTTGAGGAAGGCATCGCGCGGCGCGGGACTCTTGCTGAGCGCCTTCACGATCTCTTCGCGTACGCGCTCGGTCTCGGCGCTCGGAGTCCGGTCGAATTCGCGGCGGAGGATGTCGCTGCATTCCTGATAGCGTCGCAGCGCGGCATCGGGTTTTCCTTGCTCCAGCTGCAAACGCATCAGCGTGCGATGGACGACTTCCTGAGTCGGATCGAGCGTGAGAAGACGGCCTGCAGTCTCGGAAGCGCTTTCCCACCAGCCGGCTTTGATTTGCACCGCCAGCAACTTCCCGAGCATCGAAAGGGCCGCGCGCCAGTAGTGCAGCCGCTCGCCCGCCAGCCATTGATCGAAAGCGGCAATGCCGCTCGTGAAGCCCTCGAGCAGGTTCGCTGTGTAGAGGTCGGAGGCCTCGCGCAGCGCGTGGATTGTTCCGCCGGCGACGAGCGAGTCGAAGTGAGCGACGTCGACCTCGACCGATGCCGGCCGGAACCGTATCGCATCGCCGTCGCCCGCAAACAGATCGGCCGGAAGGAAACGCAAAGCGAATCGGAGGTCGCGCGCCATGCCGGCCACATCCTCAACGCCAAACAGCGCACCGAAGTCGTACAGCGGCACGGGCGTGTTTCGATGGATTGCCAGCCAGGTGAGCAGCGCCTGCGTCTTCTTACTACTGATCGCCAGCGGGTTGCCGCGGTGATCAGTGGCGAGAAATTCTCCAAACAAACGAATTGAGAGAATCGGCATTCGCTCTAAGCCTGGGCCGGATAGAGTACCATAATTCC
>JALYZI010000167.1 GCA_030948915.1 Acidobacteriota bacterium | reverse complement strand
GGACTCAGGACTCAGGACTCAGGACTTGAGATTCTCCGTACAGGAATACGTCCGCTGGGAAGACATCGATGCCGCCGGCATCATCAACTACCAGGCTTACCTTCGCTTTTTCGGCCTGGCGGAAGTCGAGCTGTTTCGGTCGTGCGGACTCACGTACAAAACGCTTTTCGACGACGTCGGCGTCTGGCTGCCGCGGGTGCACGTCGAATGCGATTTCTTCCATCCCGTGACGCTCGATGAGCTGCTGATCGTCGAGGCGTTTTTCGGAAAGATCGGGAAGAGCTCGATCCATCTCAATTTCGAAGTGCAGCGCAAAGAGAATCCCGATGTCATCGTCGCTACTGGAAAATATGTGCTGGTCACAGTAAAAAAAGGACAGCTCGTGCCGACGCCGGTCCCGGATATGCTTCGGGAGAAACTCCAGCCGTACGTCGAAGAGAAACGCAATGGAACCGGACGTCAGAAATCTTCGCGGTAGAGAACGATTTCGAGTCAAGCAGAGACTGAGCGGCAGCTTCGGCGCGGCCGAGGTCACGCTCATCGATGTGGCCGAGGAGGGGGCGCAGATCGAACATGCGCAGCCGTTGCGTCTCGCCAGCAAGGGAAGGCTGTGGTTCAAGCGCGCCGACGTTTCGGCGAGCCTGCATGCGTTCGTCGTGTGGAGCCGTCTCTCGAAGACGCCGAATGAGGTTGGCAAATACCTCTACCGCTCCGGATTGCGCTTCGATGAAGGGGCGGGAAGCTTTCTGGAGGCGATGCGCATGCTCGCCGATCAGGGTGTGATCGAGCGCGACGACGACTCGCTCAACAGAAAAAAGAAACGCGTCGAAGAGCGCGAGCAGGACAAAGCGGGCAAGCCGATCGTTCGCATGGTCGGGACCGAGGAAATCTCGCCCGACCAGGTCCTGCTCGTTCAGCACGCCCGCGAACGGCTCAAGGAGAACTTCGACGAGGCGCAGAAATGGTACAGCCGCGCATACTTTGCGCTGCGTGACAGCCGCGTCGGAAATGCGGCCGAGTTGATGCGCTATCCGGAAGACGTGCTGGCGGTGTGGGAGTATCTGGAGCGCAGCGTTCCTCTTTCGACGATCAAGCGCGTGTTCGATCAGCGACGCGATCGAAGCCAATGAAGTTCGGTTCGGGCTGCAGCTCGACGCCGAATTTCTCGCGCACGCCATCCTGAATCATCCGCACCAGCTCGAGGACTTCCTTCGCTGTGCCGCCGCCGCGATTGATGATCGCCAGCGTGTGCTTCGAGGAAATGCCGGTGTTTCCGTGAATGAAGCCCTTTTGAAACCCGGCGTTTTCGATCAGCCAGGCGGCCGAGAGCTTGATGTTCTCGCCGGCCGGGAAATGCGGCAGCTCTCCGAGCGTCGCCAGTTTTTCGCGCGACACGATCGGATTCATGAAGAACGATCCATCGCTGCGCGTGTCGGGGTCGGCGGGATCGATCACCATTCCTTTGCGCCTCCGGATCGCGATCACGGCGTCGCGGACCTCCGGCAAACTCGATCGTTCACCGATCGCCTTCTGCAGTTCGGGATAACGAATCGATGGCGGAGCGCCCGGCCGCAGTTGAAACGTCACCGACAGAACGACGTAGCGGTCCTTCGCCGACTTCTTGAAGATGCTGTTTCGATATTCGAACTGGCAGCCGGCGTTGCTGAGCGAGGTGACGTCTCCGTTCGATCGATCGAAGACCTCGACGGCGACGATCGTCTCGCTGACGTCCTGACCGTAGGCGCCGACGTTCTGGATCGGAGTCGCGCCCGTCGATCCCGGGATTCCTGACAGGCATTCCACGCCCGCCCAATTTCTGCCGACCGCGATCGCGACCAGCGGGTCCCACGGCTCACTCGCCGCGGCCTGCAGCATTCCGCCGTCGCCGGCGCTGATTCCGCGAAGATCGAGATGCAGGACGAGACCTTCGAAGCCTTCATCGGCGATGAGCACGTTGCTGCCGCCGCCGAGGACGAGGAGCGGCTCGCCGTTCGACTTCGCCCAATCGACGGCCTGGCGGACTTCGTCGACGCTTCGCGCCTGCGAGAAAAACTTTGCTGGACCACCGATGCCGAGGGTCGTGAACGGTCCGAGGGCGATGTTGCGCTGCATGCGCGCGAGCATGGGAGGCACAAAATACTGCAGTATCGTTGCCGTATCGGGTCGAAATTCAATAACCGAATGATCGTTGAAGTGCGACTCGCCGAGACCGCCGCCACAGTGCGTGATCGCGATAAACTCAGCCGATGTCGGAAATGACTGCCGTCGCCGAGAAACAGTGGTTCGGACATCCGCGCGGACTGGCCACGCTTTTTTTCACCGAGATGTGGGAGCGCGCGAGCTACTACGGCATGCGCGCGCTGCTGGTGCTCTACATGACCGGCTCCGTCATGCAGCCGGGCCTCGGCTTCCCCGACAAGAAGGCCACACAGATTTACGGGCTCTACACAATGTTGGTTTACCTGATGGGCGTGCCGGGCGGCTTCATCGCCGACCGCTTCATCGGCCACTACCGCGCGGTGCTGATCGGTGGAATCATCATCGCGTGCGGCCACTTCACGATGGCCATTCCCGGCCTGCCGTTTTTCTTTACAGGACTCTTCCTGATCATCATCGGCACCGGGCTTCTCAAGCCGAATGTGAGCACGATCGTCGGTACGCTGTACGCGCGCGATGATCCGCGCCGCGACGCCGGCTTCTCACTGTTTTACATGGGCATCAACACCGGCGCATTCTTCGCGCCGATCGTCACCGGCTGGCTCGGACAGAAAATCAACTGGCACATTGGATTCGCGGCCGCCGGCGTCGGCATGGTCTTCGGCATCATTCAATACGTCCTCGGCCGCAAGTACCTAACGCCCGTGAGTGAGGCGAAGACCCCGCAAACCGTGGCGGTCGAGAGCGCGCCGGAAGTATCGAAGGCGGCATTCACGCGGGAGGAATGGGGCCGCATCGCAGCAGCATCGATCCTCACGCTGTTCGCGTTGATTTTCTGGGCGGGATTCGAACAGGCCGGCTCGAGCCTTACTCTGTTTGCCGATCGCGCCACGCGGCTGGTGGTTCTCGGCTTTACCTATCCATCGAGCTGGTTCCAATCCGTCGAACCTCTGTTCGTGATCATCTTCTCGCCGGTTTTCGCCTGGATTTGGATTCGCCTTGGTCGGCGCGAACCGTCGAGTCCCGCGAAATTCACTCTCGGCATCTTCTTCCTCAGCCTGTCGTTCCTGCTGGTCGTTCCGGCGGCGCGGTATTACCAACTGCACGCCCAGCGTGTCAGCCCGTTCTGGCTCATCGGGCTCTACTTCCTTCAGATGTGCGGCGAGCTTTGTGTCAGTCCGGTCGGGTTGAGCATGGTGACCAAGCTGTCGCCTGCCCGCATCGTCGGCTTCATGATGGGCGTGTGGTTCTTCGCGACTGCGATGGGAAATTACGTCGCAGGTTGGGTGGCGGGGCTCGTCGGGAACCGCGGTTTCAGTGAGGTCTTCATGATCGCATTCGTGACGGCCGCGATCGCGACCCTCGTCCTCGCCGTTCTGATTCCGGTCATCAAACGCATGATGGGCGGAGTGAAGTAAACCTCACCGATAAAAATACGGATCGAGCACCTTCACCTCGGTGATCTTGTCGACCGGCAGGCCGTTGTTTGTCGCCACCTTGCGAATCGCGTCAGGATTCGGCGCGTCGTAGATGCAGAACGTTTTCTTCTTGTCGCCGGTGACGTAAGAGTGGACCCAGGTCACGTTGTCTTTCGAGTTCACTCCGACGACATTCAGGCACGCCTTCTCGCCGTCGGAAGTCATCGGAATGTTCAGTCCATCGGGAAAAGTCCGTTCAACCATGTAACGGGGCATGTTTAGCCTCCTTGAAAGAGTCGAATGATACGACGGTTAGCGGCCGCTCCACACCGGCTTCCGCTTTTCGATGAACGCGTTCAGACCTTCGTTTGCATCCTGAGTCTTCATCAGGTCTTCGAGATAAAGGCGCTCGACATCGGCGAGTCGCTGATCGAAATCGGCGCTCTGTGCGATGCGAAATGCGCGCTTCGCGAAACGGAGCGATGACGCGCTCTGTCTGTACAACCTCGCCAACCACTCCTCGGCGCGTTGATCAAATTCCGCCGCCGGAAAAACGGCGTTGGCGATTTCCTTTCCATCCACGGTGTCGCCGGTCAGCAAGAGCTCGAGACCTTTTCGCGGCGTCATTTGACGGGAAAGCTGATACGCGGCCACGGGCGGAAAAACGCCGAGGTTGATCTCGGGCTGGCCGAAGCGGGCGCGGTCGGAAGCCAGGACAAAATCGCACGCCAGCGCCAGCTCGCAACCACCGCCGAGTGCTGCTCCCTTCACGAGCGCGACGGTGACGAGATCGAGCTTCGCGAGAATTCGGAAGCACCCATGGAACTGCTGCAGCATCGTGACGACGCGGTCGCCGAGGTGATCCTGTACGCTCGCGCCGGCGGAGAAGGCTTTCTCGCCGGAAGCCGAAATGATCAGACAGTGACGGTCGTTCGCAACCCGGCCTAACGCATCGCGAAGCTCCTCGAGAAGCGCGATGTCGAGGATGTGCAGCGGCGGATCGTTGAGCGTGATGCGGTAGGCGTTCGCGTCGGCGGCGAATTCGATCTTCGGCATTGCGACGGGATGTTATCGCGCCGGGGCTCGCCGCGCTGGTCTCGGCAACGAACCGTTCCAGATCTCGAGCGAATGATCGGTCAGGATGTAGAACACTCCGTTCCGGACCGCCACCGATCGGGCGGGTGAGGGGGATGGGAAAGATGTCGCCAACCCCTGCATCAGCGACAGCACCACCGGACCGAACGTTCGCCCGGTCACGATGCCGCAAAACCCGCTGACGCGCACGTGCTGATCGGCGTAGGTCACGCTGCCATCGGATGTGTACGGCCCGAGGAGATCGGTGATTTTCGCCAGATTCGTTTCGTTGTATGCAGCGAGCGTATTGCCGAGGACGTAAATCGTGCCGTTGGAGTAAGCGATCGAAAGCGGCGAGCCTTCGGAGGCGTGGCTCACGATCGTCGCCGGATGGAACGGATCCGAGACGTCGATCACTCGAATGTCCGCGGGGAGATCGGTGATCGCGTACGCGCGGCTGCCGCTGACGGCGACGTCGATCACGCCGCCTGCGAACGTCACAGTCTGGTTCAACGTGGTGCGAGGATCGAAAACGATCGTCTTCTTCTCGCACGCGGACGATGTACAGCCGCGAACAATTGAAGCCCACACCGCGCCATTCACACTGTTGATCGAGCTTGCCTGCGCATCCGACTCGGCAATGATCGCGGTCGAACGCGCAATGCCGTCCGGCGTGTAGGAATTCACCGTCAGATTGCCGGTGATTGTGAAGAGGCCTGTGTCGCTCGCCGCAAAGTCGACGATGCCGCCGGTGCGAACCGATCCGATGTAGTGCAGGCCGTCGCTGAAGATATCGATGTTGCGGCCGTCGAACAGATAGATGTGACCCGACGTCGCGACCACTTTCTTGTAAAACGCATTTCCATTCGCGGCTTCGAATTTGGCCGGCATGCGCAATGTTCGGTCGAGAGCGATCGTGACGACGCCGGACGACGTCACGACATCAGCGACCGTCGATTGCGGCGCGATGTGCATCGCAATGGGCGGCGCCGGTAGAGTCAGTTCGGCGGTGGCCTTCTGTGTCAGCGTGTTCCAGAAACGCACGCTCGAATCGGTGAGCTCGAGCAGCGTCGAGCCGGAGAACATCAACTGGCGCGCGACATCGGTGTTCGATTGCGGGAGAACGCCGACGATCTGTGAGTTGAAATCGATCAGCGAGATTCCGCGGAACGTCTGCACTGCGGCCGTCGCGTTCTGCAGAGCCACGCCGCTCGTCGCGAGTCCCGCGACTGAGGCGGTTTTCGGCGCGGCGGAAAAATCGGGCGTCGCGTAGTAAGCGACCAGAGTCGTGGCGTCGCTGCGGATGTCCGCGAGTGCAATCGAATTTCCCGACCTTGCGATCGAAGACGGGTTGATGCCAGGTGTGATGATCTGTTGCGGCACGGGCTGCGCTTGCGCGTAATCGGCGGACCACAACGTGCGATCGGTGAGCACCGCGAAGCCGGTCGTTCCGATCAGAATGGCGTTCGCGATCGGCGCCCGAAACGTTGCCGTGGCGGCGACCGGCTGCGGAATTGTCGAAGTCAGGCTCCACAGCGTCATCGAGGTGCCCGACGATGACAGCAGGAAGTTTTGCGCGCCGTCGCCATCCTGCACGACGTCGCGGCGGCTTCCGTCCCAGCTTCGCTTCGGAACCAGCGACTGCGCAAACTCCGCAATGCCGTTCGTGCGGCCGACGTAGAAGTTCAATCCTACCGAGACGACCGAGGAGGCGTTGGGAAAGACGTAGCCGCGCATGGGAAATGGCGACGAGAAATTGCTGATGTCGTAGTCGACGATGCCGGCGTCGCCGGCGGCCGCGTATAGCCGGCTGCCTGCGGTCACGACTGCGCTGACGCGATTGATTGTCCCGTTGCTCGCCGGCGTCTCATCGCGAAAAAGATCGATCGGCGTTCCGGGAATCGCGAAATCGATCGCCCGCAAAGTGCGATCCGTGCTGGACACGAACAAGGCATCGTTCGCGATCGGCGCGACGGAAGTCGTGGAAAACGGTACGCTCCCCACGCTGTTCATGGCCGCGCCAGTTCCGATGAAGACGTTCGTCAGGATTGGTGACGACACGTACAGCTTCCCGTTCTGCGCATGCACGGCCGTGGCGTTCGATGCATTTGAGAACGACCCGATGCGTTGAACCGGCGGCCCGATCGAGAAGACCTCGACCGACTGATCGCCGTCGGCGGCGTACAGCGTCGAGGCTATGAGCGCGAGCGAAGTCACGGCGGTCTGGCTGGTTTGAAAAACCGTGGACGCCAATCGTGGAGCGGAAGGATCGAACAGGTCGTATTGCGCGATGCCGTTGCGCGTTGCGACGTAAAGCGCGAGTGTCGTAAAGACGATGTCGTTGATTGGCGCGCCCGCATCGATGGCGCCAATCAGCTGCAGCGAACGCCCGCTCTTCCGAATGACGGCAATCGTGTTTCCGCTTCCGACATATGCCAGGCCGTTGCCGAGGCGGATCAGGCGTGTGGTGCCCGCGACAGGAATGGATGCGACCAGTCGCGGCGGATCGACGGAGCGATCGTAAAGGGAGACGCCGTAAGACGTCGCCGCCCACAGATCGTTGCCATCGACGGCGAGATCGAGAATGGAGCTGCGGAATTGATCGCTGAAGCCCGGGCCGATGTTGCAGGGTGGTGGGGCGGGTGGTGTGGCGACGACAACCGCGAGCACCGCCAGCACACCGAGGGTCATTGCGGCGATTTTACCGCGTCATTTGGCGGTCGCCCAGAGGTCGAGTCGCACCGGAACGTCGTTGTTCACCGTGACCAGAATATTTTGCGGAACGTCGATGCCGAAATCCGGCATGTGGATCTTGAATGACGAGGTCGCGTGAATGCGTCCGCCCGGAATCAGCACGACGCGAACCGGGATCGTCATCCGCTTCGTGACGCCGTGCAGAGTGAAGTCACCGGTGACTTTGATGTCAGCCGGCGAATTCGGAGCGATCGATGCGGGCGCGTCCACGCTGACAGACTTGAACTTCGCGGTCGGATGCTTTCCGGTGTCGAGATACAGCTCGCGCATCTCGCGATTGCGGAGACTGTTGCCGGTGTCGAGCGATGCCATGTCGATATTGACCTCGACCGAGGCAGCCGAGGGGTTCGCGGGATCCGCGGCGACACCGCCCGTGACTTTGTGCGTCCGCCCATCGAACGCGTCATACGAATCCTCGGCATGAAACTCCGCGAGGTTTTTCGCGTCCGGACGGATCTCGTACGTACGGCTGTCGGCGAAAGCGGCGGTGGCAACAAAGGCGACGCAGAGCGCGATTCTCGTCAACATAAGCCGGCGATTTCCAATGCCTTTCGAACATAGGAGGGATGCGGGATATTCGCGAGGGAGGTTGGGGCGATCCATTCGTGCGCCGTTGGCCGTTTGCCGTTGGCCGTGAAGACTTCGAATGTGATTCGCCGGTTCGTGATCGTGTGGCGGAAGGAGCCACGGCGAACAGCCGACGGCCAACGGCAAACGGGTAAGACCCACATCCCATCGAACAATGTCCCCGATTCTCGGCGCATGAGAATGCGTCCGCGGCGATCGGTGACGATGTACAGCGCGATGCGGAGGTTCCGCGTCGCGGCGCGCTTCCGCGGCGCGAGCGCTGTTCTTCCGCGCGCGAACGCTCTGCATTCCGTTCGCAGCGGACATCGATTGCATTGCGGATTTTTCGGACGGCAGATCAACGCGCCGATTTCCATCAGCGCCTGATTGAACATTCGCGGCGACCGTGCGGTCTTCACCAACGTCTCTGCCCGCTGCCACGGATCGCGATCGTTCCCGTAGAGTCGCGCGACGATGCGGGTGATGTTGCCGTCGACGATCGGTGCAACGCGGTCGTAAGCAATCGAGGCGATCGCTCCGGCCGTATATCGTCCGATGCCCGGAAGCGACATGAGCGACGCAACATCATCGGGAAGCGCGCCGCTGAAGCGATCGCGCACCTCGATTGCGCCCTCGCGAAGCATCCGTGCGCGCCGGTAGTATCCGAGGCCGGACCAGGCGGCGGCGACGTCATCGGTGGATGCGGCTGCCAGCGCGGAAATCGTCGGAAAGCGCTCCAGGAAGTTTTTGTAATATCGCAGCACGACAGGCATTTGCGTCTGTTGCAACATCACTTCCGACAGCCAGACGTGATACGGATCGTAGTTCGCGCGCCACGGCAGTTCGCGCTGGTGCGTACGGAACCACTTTTCCGATTTTCGGGTGATGTGCGCCGGAATTGGCAACCGGGTTGTATTGTAGTATCTCGAACGCAGAGTTGAGGCCCATGGAAGATCAAGCGCAATCGGTCCAGCCGGACGTTGAGCAGGGCAAATACGTCTACTGCATCATCAAGACGGATACGCCGCGCGAATTCGGCTCGGTCGGAATCGGCGGACGCGGCGACCGCGTCTACACCGTCCATTACAAGGAGTTTGCGGCAGTCGTCTCGAACTGCCCGCTGATTGTTTTCGATCCGACGCGCGAGAACGCGCTGGCGCACGAGCACGTGAACGAAGTCGTCATGAAGGACTTCACGGTCCTGCCGATGAGCTTCGGCACGGTGTTTCGCACCGAGAACGACATCAAGGAATTCCTCAAGGGCACGTACGACGCTCTCAGCGACGTCCTGCAGAAGATGGACGGCAAGATCGAATTCGGTCTCAAGGTGAACTGGGACAAGGACCAGGTCATCAAGGAGATCGAAAACGAGAACGAGGAGATCCGGCGGCTGAAGGAAGAGATTCAGTCGAACACTTCGACATCGACGTACTTCTCGCGCATGCAGCTCGGACGCGTAGTCGAGTCTGCCCTGCAGGCGAAAGCCGATGCATACGTCAGCGAGATTTACGAGGCGCTGCGCGACGCCGCGATCGCATCGCGCTCGAACAAACCGATCGGCGACAAGATGATCATGAACGCCGCGTTTCTCGTCGAGCGCGAGAAGACGAAGACGTTCGACGATCAGATCTCAGAAATCGCTAAGAAATATGAGAACAAATTATCGTTCTTATATACCGGACCGTGGCCGCCGTATAACTTCGTGAACATCCGCTTGAAGCTGGAGCGCGCGGAGCGCTAGTGGCCTTCCTTCTCGACGACATCCTCCTCCTCCCGATCACACTGCCGGTGTCCGGCTTCAACTGGGTCCTCCGGCAGATTCAGACCATGGCCGACGAGGAACTGATGAACGATCAGCCGTGGAAAGAGCGGCTCATCGAGCTGCAGATGATGCTGGAAGTCGGCGACATCACCGAAGAGCAGTACCAGCAGGAAGAGGCGATCGTGTTCCAGGCGCTGCGCGACATCCGCGCGCGCAAAGAACAGATCGCGCGGCAGGCGGCTGCCGATCGCGGCGACGAGAGCGAAGGAATCGGCATCTACACCGGCTACGGTGAATAAGGCGTTCGACTCGCTTTCGAACCGGCACGTCATTCTGTTCGGCGGAAAAGGCGGTGTCGGCAAGACCACCGTTTCGGTCGCGGCCGCCCTCCACTTCAGCAAGTCGCGAAAAACGATCCTGTTCACGACCGATCCGGCATCCAATCTGGAAGACCTCTTCGACAACCGGCCACCGGCCACCGGCAACCTCTCGATCGAAGCGCTGCACGCGGAAGATCTCTACAAGAAGTTCCTGAACGACAATCTCGCGAGCTTCCTGGAGCTCGGCGATCGCGGGACATATCTCGACAAAGAGGAACTGCGCCGCTTCTTCGAGCTCTCCCTCCCCGGCGTCGATGAGCTGATGGCGTGGATGCGCATCGGCGAGCTCGCGGAAGAAAACGCAGATGCGATGATCGTCGTCGACACGGCGCCCACCGGCCACACGCTGCGCATGCTGGGCGCGGCGGGACACTTCCGCCAGTTCGCCGAGGCGCTCGATTCGATGCAGCAGAAGCATCGCGACATGGTGCAGCAGCTCACGCGGCGCAGGGTGCGCGACGCAATCGACGATTTCATCGCCGATTTTGAAGAGCGTGCGCGCCGCCGTCGCGACCTGCTGACCGATCCGAAACGGACTGCGTTCGTGCCGGTGCTGTTGTCCGAGTCCTGGGTCGTAGAGCAGACGAAGCGGCTGATCGACGAAGTGCGCGCCGATGGCATCGACGTACCGTTCGCGATACTCAATCGCGCGGCGCCGGAGTGCGACTGCGCGCGCTGCCGCGAGCAGGCGAAGCGGGATGAGCAGGTGATGAAAACGCTTTCAGTGATTCCACTGAAACGTGCATGCGTGCCGCTCGACTCGCCGGAGAGGATCGCGCAGTGGAGCGCCTGACGTTTTTTGCGGGCAAGGGAGGCGTCGGAAAAACGACCTGCGCGGCATCGCTCGCCTTGCAGCTGGCGAAAGAGAAGCGCTGCACCGTCATCTCCGTCGACCCGGCGCACACGCTGCGCGATGTCTTCGCGCACGAGGATCCACCGAAGAATCTGACCGTCGAAACGATCGATACACGCGAAAAGTGGCGCCGCTTCCGCGAAACCCTCGGCGACGAAATCGACCGCGCGATGCGCGCGCTGGCGCCGAAAGGAATGACGATCGCCTACGACGGCGAGGCGATGCAGAAGCTCGTCGAGATCGCCCCGCCAGGCGCCGACGAGCTTTTCGCCATCACGCGGCTGGCCGATCTCATCGCCGACACTTCACAGGAGGCGATCGTCGTCGACACCGCACCGACCGGACACTTCCTGCGACTCATCGATCTGCCGAAAAGCGCCGGCGAGTGGGTGAAGGAGTTCATGCGCATTCTCCTCCGATACCGCGAGCTCATCCCCGCCGGTTCGCTCGGTGAGGAGTTGATTCGCGCCTCGCGCGCATTGCATTCCGTCGACGCGACGCTGCGCTCGAAAGAGTGCGGAGTCATCGTCGTCACCAGGCCGGAGCGGATCGTGATCGCCGAGACAATGCGGCTGATGTCGTCCGTCGAAGAGCGAGGAATGCACGTCACGCGTGTGATCGCGAATTACGTGACGCCAAAGACCGACTGCTCGTGCGATCGGTCGATGCGGAGCCATGAGCTCGAAGCGCTGAAACAGCTCGGCGCGACGCCGACGATCATCGAACGCCGCGATACACCTCCGACCTCGCTCGCGGAACTGGCAGCACTGCTAAAGTAGGGCCGTGCCGCACGTCCTCTACGTCTACGCGATCGCGCGCGCCGCACATCCGACGCCCGCCGATATGGATGTGGAAGCGCTCCAGACGGATGGGCTCAGCGCGTTTTACTCTCCGGTCGATGCCGTCGACTTCTCGCAGCCGGTCATTGACGCGCGATCGAAGGATGTCGAGTGGCTCGGCGCGATCGGCTATCGGCATCAGGAAGTGATGAACGCGCTCATGCGCGGAGGGACCGTCATTCCGCTGCGGGCCTTCACTCTGTTTGCCAATGAAACTTCGATTCGTAATCACGTGAAGGCCGAGCGAGAAAACTTCATCCGCATTCTCGACCGTCTCGAAGGGAAGCAGGAATGGACGCTGCGCATCGAATTTCGCCCCGAGCAATGGAATGAGGCGCTCGTGCGACGCATTGGTTCGATTCAGAAATTGACGAGCGAAATCGATCAGGCATCCGAGGGGAAGGCGTATCTGCTGCGGAAAAAACTGGATGAAGAGAAAAAGCGCGCGTCGCGCGATGCCGAGCAGCAGGTCGTCACGGAAGTCGAGGATGCGGTGATGAAGAAGCTGGCGTGCGACGTGGTCTCGGAATCCCGCGTGCAGCGCGGCGGCGCTTTTCCGCAGATCAACGTCCTCATCAATCGTGATGAGGAAGCGCGTTTGCAGGAGCTCAGCGACGAGCTGACGCGCCGCTACGAGGCAGAAGGAGTGACATTGGCGCTCACCGGACCGTGGCCGCCGTACACTTTCGCCACCAATGGCTGACGAATCCCAAGAACTCACGCTCCTCGAGACGCTCGACCATCTGCTCGATCGCGGCGTGGTCATTGCTGGCGAAGCGACGATCTCCATCGGCGATGTCGACCTGCTGTACCTCGGTCTCAACATCGTTCTCGCGAATGTCGATGCCGTCAGGCGCTCGAGTCAGAAATGAAGTGGGTCGTGATCGGCGCACATCTGCAGCGTGAGGATGTCGAACCGATTGCGAACGTGATGCAAATCGGTGAGGTGTTTCTCAGCGCTTTGCCCGTCGATGACGATCGTCCGCTCGGCGATCGCGATCTCCTCATGCAGGTTGCCGATATGCGCGCGAAACTGCTCGATCGTGCGACGTTCGTCGCGATTCGCTACGGCTTCGCAGTTCGCGACGTGGCCGAGGCGACGAGCAAGTGCGGAGGTCTCACGACGCGGTGGCGCGCGCTGCTGACCGCCCATCGCGACGCAGTCGAGATGACTCTCAAGATCGCGGCTGCCGCCTCCACCGCCCGCCCCGATCGCCACGATTTTTCTTCCGGCGCCGATTACCTCCGCGCGTTGCACGAGAGCGCGAAGGGTACGGATGTCGATCCGAGCTTTCGCGATGGGGTCGAACGCGCGCTTCTGCCGCTGACAGTACAGCATCGCTGGATCCATCGCGACCGATCCTCAATGGAGCTGGCAATGCTCGTGCGAAGGCGCGAGATGGAAAACATCGCAGCCGCCGGCGAAACGCTGCGCAAAGAATTCGCGGCTGTTCCGTTTCTTCTTTCCGGACCGTGGCCGCTGGAGGTCTTCGCCGATGATCATCAGCAATGAGGAAGAGCGGCTGCGGCAATCGCTCACGTTTGCCGAGCCGTCGATTCCGCAGCGGATCTCCGCCGATCCGGAAGTGGTCGAGAACGGACTCGCGAAACTCGTGCTGTCGATCATCGAGCTCGTTCGGCGGCTGCTCGAGAAACAGGCGTTGCGCCGAATGGACGCCGGCAATCTCACCGATCAGGAAATCGAGCGCCTCGGTGCCTCGCTGATGAAGCTCGAGGAAAAGATGGAGGAGCTGAAGGGTGTGTTCGGGCTCTCCGATGATGATCTGAATTTGAAGTTGGGTCCGGTACGAACGCTCGAATGAGTGGCCGGCGGCCGGTTGCCGGTGGCC
>JALYZI010000139.1 GCA_030948915.1 Acidobacteriota bacterium | reverse complement strand
CCCCCGCTTTCAGAGCGGCGGCAAGCCGCCGCACTCCAGACCATTCGCTCGTGGTGCGACATGACGCCGTCGTGGCAGAACGACGTCCCCTCAATCCGGCGGGCACGTGAGCCGTACTTGATTCTCGGCGATGCAAACGCCGGCGCCATCGTTTTCCCATCGAACGGCGATGTCCCGCTGCTTGCCGTAAGACCCGAGGCGCGTCATCAGGGGCTCGGCCGCTCGCTGCTTGCGGAAGCGGCGAGAAGCGTCGGCAAGCCGCTTCGCGTCATGAACGTCGAGGATCGATTCGAGCCATTTCTCTCCAGTTGCGGCGCCGAGAAGTTCGTCCGTCAGCTCGAAATGGTTCGCAGCATCTGATCGCGCGCCCAATCTCCTGACATCGCTGCGACCCCCCGCACGACTTCGCGCGTGGCATACGGCGATTGCGACAGATCGTGCAGCCACATGAGCGCGTCGCGCCAGTCGCGGCCCTGGTCGATGATCGAAAAGTGCATCAGATGTTTCCGAAAACGCTCTTCGCTATCGGGTGGAAACGGAAGTGTCGCGGCCCATGCAAACGCGGGATTGGTCCGGAAGATCTCACGGATTTTCGCGCGATCGGCCGGGTCCGAACGTGCGTAAAGATCCACCGCGTCGACCAGTGCCCCGTTCGCGTCGTCGTCCTTCGGCATCCGCCGCCCGGCCAGATCGGGAGGGAACGCGACCGGCGTGTTCGCAATCGGCTTGAGTTTCTTGTCGAGCGATTCGATGCGTTGTCGCAGCGCGTCGAGTTCCATCGTGAGTGCGATATCGTCTCAGAAGGAGGAGTATCGATGCCAGTACGAAAAGCGGACGCGGAATGGAACGGCAGCCTGCGCGAAGGCTCCGGCAAAGTGAAGCTGGGAAGCGGAGCGTTCGAAGGGAGCTACTCGTTCGGATCGCGCTTCGAAAATGCCAAGGGAACCAATCCGGAAGAATTGCTCGGCGCCGCGCATGCCGGATGTTTCTCGATGGCGCTGGCGGCCGGACTCGGACGCGCAGGATTTCAGCCGAAGCGCGTGCACACGACCGCCAGCGTCCACATCGAAAAAGTGGGTGCAGGCTTCGAGATCACGAAAATCGAGCTGGACTGTGACGCGCAGGTGCCGAACATCGACGAGAACATGTTTCACGCCGAGGCGGCCGCGGCCAAAGAGGGATGCCCGTTGTCGAAGGCGCTCAAGGCCACCGAGATCATTTTGCGTGCGCGATTGGTGACCTAGCGCAATTGGGGGTGGGTTACACTTTGTTAACCACCACGCCCCATGTGCGGAATCTTCGGCATCATCAATCATAAAGACGCGGCAAACCTCGTCTACCTCGGCCTGTATGCGTTGCAGCATCGCGGTCAGGAGAGCGCGGGCATCGCCACGGTTTCGCTCGACGCCGTCGGCTCCGACACGAACCTCGGCGAGCCGATTGGATCTTCAGGCGCGGGCGAACAGATCATCGCCCCCGGCGCGCCGCAGATGCACGTCGAGAAGGAGATGGGCCACGTCGCCGACATCTTCACGCACGAGCGCCTGGCGCGGCTGCCGGGCGACACCGCCATCGGACACGTGCGTTACTCGACCGCCGGCGGCTCGATGTTGTGCAACGCGCAGCCGATTGTCGCGGCGACGAGCAAGGGCCTGATCGCGGTGGCGCACAACGGAAATCTCATCAACGGCGCCCAGTTGCGGCACGAGCTCGGACAGGAGGGCGCCATCTTCAACACCATGAGCGACACCGAGGTCATGGTGCATCTCATCGCGCGGTCGCGTGAGCGGGATCTCGAGCGCGCTCTCATCGATGCGTTGTCGCGCGTGCAAGGCGCATATTCGATCGCGCTGCTCGCGCCGGGAAAGATTTTCGCCGCGCGCGATCCGTATGGATTCCGTCCGCTGGTGTTAGGCCGGCTGGAAGATTCGCTGGCCGTCGCGTCGGAAACATGCGCGTTCGATCTGATCGGCGCCGAAACGATTCGCGAAGTGCGTGCCGGCGAGATCGTCGCGATGGAATGTCCCGACCGAATGCGCGTCGTGCATCAGTTCCCGTCGACCCGCGAGGCGCGCTGCATCTTCGAACACGTGTACTTTGCGCGCCCGGACTCGACGATCTTCGGCAACAACGTGGCCGAAATGCGAAAGCGATTCGGAGCGCAACTGGCGCGCGAGCATCCGGTGGACGCCGACATCGTGGTGCCTGTCCCTGACTCCGGCACATTCGCGGCCACGGGATACGCGCAGGAATCGGGCATTCCGTTCGAGTTCGGGCTAGTTCGCAATCACTACGTCGGCCGCACCTTCATCGAGCCGAAGCAGACCATCCGCAATTTCGGCGTGAAGGTGAAGCTCAATCCGGTGCGCGACATCATCGCGGGCAAGCGCGTCATCCTCATCGACGACTCCATCGTGCGCGGCACGACCTCGAAGAAGATCGTGCGCATGCTCAAACAATTCGGCGCGACCGAAGTGCACATGCGCGTATCGTCGCCGCCGACGACCGGGCCGTGCTACTACGGAATCGATACGCCGCAGCGGCGCGAGCTCATCGCGAGCGCGAATTCGGTCGAGCAGATCCGCGAGTTCATCGAGGCCGATTCGCTCGGCTATCTCTCGGAAGAGGGCATGCTCAACGCCACGAAAAGCGCCGGCTACTGCACGGCGTGCTTCACGGGAAAGTATCCGATCGTGCGCGAAGAGGCGATTGCCGCGGCAGCGGCGGTGAGCTAGCGGAGCGCCGGCTGGAAGCCGGCCGCTCCTATACCGACAATCTCGGCACTGCACGCAGCGGAGGCCGCCGTTCCCCGACGAACTCCGCGAGCCCTTCGGCGGCAACCGGCCGGCTGAAGTAGTAACCCTGCGCTGCATCGCAGCGCCGCCGCCGGAGGAACGTCAACTGCTCCTCGGTCTCGACACCTTCCGCAATCACGCGCAGCTTCAGGCTTCGCGCGATCGCGATCACGGCCGAGACGATCGCCGCATCGCCCTCGTTGCGCGTCAGATCGCGAACGAACGCGCCGTCGATCTTCACGCACGTGATCGGGAAGCGCTTCAGGTAGCTAAGCGACGAATATCCTGTACCAAAATCATCGATTGAAATACTGCATCCTAATTCGCGCAATGCGTGCAGGGTCTCGATGGTGGCCTCGGCGTTCGCCATGGCCGTACCTTCGGTGATCTCGATGTCGAGCGACTTCGCGTCCAGTCGCGACTCCTCCAGCGCGCGGCGAACGTTGTCGACCAGATCCTGCTGCTGGAACTGTCGCGGCGAGAGGTTGATCGAGAGCCGCGGCAGATCGATTCCGCTGTCGCGCCATTCGCGCATCTGCGCGCAGGCGGTCTTCAGGACCCAATCACCGATCGGAAGAATCAGCCGGCTCTCCTCGGCCACCGGAATGAACGAGCCCGGAAATACCCAGCCGCGCTCGGGATCGTTCCACCGCAGAAGTGCCTCGGCGCCGATCACTTTGCCATCCGAAAGGCTGATCTGCGGCTGGTAGTGCAGCACGAGCTGCTGTTCCTGCAGCGCGCGGCGAAGCTTCGTCTCCAGCGACAGACGCTGTAGCGCGCGGCCCTTCATCTCGTCGGTGCACAGCTGATACGTGTTGCGTCCCGATTCCTTCGCGCGATACATCGCGCTGTCGGCGTTGCGCAGCAGCGACTCCGGATCCGTTCCATCGACCGGATAGAGCGCGATGCCGATGCTGGCCGACACTTCGATCGGCGTTCCGCCGATGGTCATCGTTTTCTGCACGGCTGCGATGATCTTCTCCGCGACCGTGACGGCATCTTCCGGATGGCGAAGCTCCGACAAAACGATCGTGAATTCGTCGCCGCCGATACGCGCGACGGTGTCGTCTTCGCGAACGCATCCGCGGAGCCGGCGCGCCATCTCGAGCAGCAACCCGTCGCCGGCGGTGTGGCCTAACGTGTCGTTGATCGCTTTGAAATGATCGAGATCGACGAACATCACGGCCAGCGACTTTCCGGTTCGCCGGGCGTGCGTCAGGTTCTGGCTGAGTCGATCCGTGAACAGTTTGCGATTGGGCAGATGCGTCAGGACATCGTGATAGGCGTGGAACTCGATCTGCTCTTCTGCGCGCTTCCGGTCGCTGATGTCCGCGACCGTCATGTGGATGCGATCGCCGGCCAGCGTGAGGTTCTGCAGCACGTACAACGTTTCGCCGCTCTTCCTGCGCAGCTCAGTCTCCACGCTGTTGAGCGTCTTCGACTGCTGCAACGCCAGCTCGATCTCGGCGCGCTCCGACGGACGTTCGTACAGCAGCGCGATCCTGTTTCCGGTCAGCTCCGCGCGCTCGTAGCCGAGCATCGATGCGAAGGTCACGTTGCAATCCGCGATCTCTCCGTCGACTTTCGTGACACAGACGCCGGCGGCGTTCTGTTCGAACAGCAGGCGATACCGCAGCTCCGAGTCGCGCAGCGCCGCCTCGGCCGTGAACCTGGCCGTGACGTCGCGGAAACTCCACACGCGCGCATTGGCGACGCCTTCGATCCGACGTCCGGTCGAATAGCGCTCGAAGCGGCGGCCGTCCTTGAACTGCACGAGATCGAAACTCTCGGCGTCGGGCTGCGAGTCGATCGTCTCTGTGCTGCGGCGAAATTCTTCCGGATCGGAGAGCTGATCGATGATCGAATCGAACGCCTTGCGATCATCGCTGCTGTCGATGACCTTCTTCGGAATCCGCCACATATCGAGGAAGAGCTGGTTGTAGGAAAGGATTTTTCCGTTGTCGCCGACGACCAGGATTCCGTCGGCAGTCGAATCGAGCGTCGACTCCAGGAGCATGACCGCCTTGCGGATCTGACGCTCGCTTTCCTTGCGCTCACGAATATCGCGTCCGATCAGAATGGCGCCGGCCGGCTCGCCGTGGTGCGTCACCGGCGCGATCGAAAGCATCATGTCGATGCTCTCGCCATTCTTGGCGGAGAACGTGCGCTCCTTCGAAAGCACGTTCGAGGAGCGCATGCTCATGAACGACGTGTCACCCTCAGGGTCTTCGAGGAGATCGTCGATCATGCGTCCAACCAGTGCGTTGGCTTTGTAGCCAAGGACGGTTTCAGCGGCGCGATTGGCGAATTGAATCCGGCCGTCGCCGTCACATACGAACAGCGCGTCCGCCATTGTGCCGATGATTTCCTGTGACGCAATCGACGGCGTCAGCGAAAGCAGATCGTAGCGATGGAACATCAGTGCCACGATCAGCACGAATCCGAGGATCGGTACGTAGCCGAACGGGTAAACCGTGACGCCAAACTTCGGCATGTAGTCGAAGCAACCGAAGTAGGCGATCGCAAACGCGAGGATCAACATCCGGATGCGTTTGCGTTCGACGCCGCGCGATTTCGGATAGGCGCGGATGAACTCGAGCAGCGCCGCCACCAGATATCCGAGGAAGAAAAAGAGAAACGGGATCGCCGCCGCCGGGCGGTAGCGCGGGTAATAGCCCCACCAGAAAAGCTGAACGCGCGGGACGAGAAGATCGGTCGCGCTCGCGATCGCCGCGAAAAACGCGGCCAGCGACCACGCAACCCACACCGCGAATTTGCGCTCCTCGTAGATGTGCAGCATCTCGACCGTGAAGTGATAAATGCCGGCCGCGATGAATGGGACGCCGAGGTACGCGGCACGCGCCCACCACAGCGCATGCGCGGCGTCGCGGGTCGAGTACATGAACGTGAACGCCATCAGCCAGACCGCGGCCGACGACGAAAGCGCGAGAAATGCCGTCGTCACGCGCGTGACGCGGCGTCGAATGACACTCCAACCGAACAGCAACATCATCAAAGCCGTTGCAGCCGTCGGAATCGCGGACGGAGAAAGTCCGTGCTGAAGAATGTCTTGCACTATTTTCGAGGACCCCGGACGAACTATTTTGGGGCAGTGCTGCGGGTTTGTCGAAAAGAGTGACCCGCGTCACCAGCCGCGCGGCGCGCCACTTCGGCCTCGGCCGCAATGGAACCAAACGCCGACCACTGCGGGCCATCCAGCACGCGTTGCCACAGTCGAAACGCGCGATCGGGCTGACCGTTGTAGAAGTACCAGTTGCCGATGCCGTAGAGAATCGCCGCGCCGTCGGTCGTGTTCGCATCGACCTTCACCAGCTCCTCGGGCGCAATGTCCCCTCCGTACATCAACAGCAGCTTGTGATACGGGATGTTCTCGATGACATCGAGATCGACGCTGATCGGCTCGAGCACTTTCTCCGCTTCCTGGACGCGGCCGAGCCGCCGCAGCGTCATGTACAACCAGTGTGATGTCGAGACCAGCCGATCGGGATTCTTTGCGAGCTCGATGCAGCGGCGATACGCGGTCAGAGCGTGATCGAAATCGCCGGTCAGGTAATACGCCAGTCCGAGATGATAAAAAATATTCGACTGCAGTGATCCGATCGGGATGTTGCGCGCGTTAGGCTGGCCGTCGGGCTCGACCTCATCCGGCTTTCCGCGGACGAGCAACGACGCGAATTCCAGATCTCTGATGGCGTCGCGAAAACGGCGTACGGTGATGTAGCGATGTCCGCGATGGCGATACAGGCGAGCGTCGTCGGGATGTTTGCGGATGCCGTCGGTGAAGATGTTGATGGCCTCGCGATAGCGTCCGAGGTACGCCGTGCGGCGGCCGAGCCAGATGACCGCGTCGGCGCTGCTGGGATCCGCATCGAAGTCGCGCTGCGCCAGCGCGAGCTCTTCCTCGCGCTTCTTCTGCACATCGGCGGCAAGCGGCGGCGAGCTCAGTGGCTTTCCGAGGAGCGAGATGGCTTCCACGTCCGGCGGAAGCATCTGCTCCGTATCGGGCGAACGAACGGGGGCCGAGGCGCAACCGAGACAGATTGCGGCGATGATCGCCGCCGTGAAAAGCCGCATCATCCGAGCGAACGCAGCGCGCGGGCGGTTCGTTCCACCTCATCGGCGGTGTTCATGACTCCGAATGCAAGCCGTGCAAACGGAACCGCATACGGCGTCGTCGAGGCAATGATTTTTTTCTCGAGCAGCGCGTTGACGGTCTTCTGCGCGTCGAGGTTCTTCATGTCGAAGCAGACCATTCCGGCGTTGAGTTGCGGATCGGCGGGCGTGTAAACGATCTTCACGTTAGGCAGCTTGCGCACTTCGGCATTCATCTGCTGATTGAGCGCGTGAATGCGCTGCGTGATCCTCTCCGATCCAATCGTGTTGTGAAAATCGATTGCCGCCGGCACCGACCAGTGATGCTCGAACGATTGGAATCCGCCCGGCGTGAACCAGGCGGCCTTGGGCGTCCCCGACGGCGCCTTTCCCTCGCCCCACGCCCGAAACAGATCGAACGACGTGAAACTCGGAATCAGCGGGCGCATCGACGCCCAAACTTCCGGTCTCGCCCACACGAATCCAGTTCCGCGCGGCGCGAAGATCCACTTGTGCAGGCCGGCGGAAAAAGCATCGGCGCCCAGGCCGGCGATCTGCGGATCTTCGACACCGACACCGTGGACGCCATCGACGACCAGAAGCACGCGTTGCGCGCGATTGCGGTTGACGTCCGCGATCATGTCGGCGATCCGCCGGACCGGCATGCGAATGCCGCTCTGCGAGTGCACCCACGTGATGCCGACGACCCGCGTGTTAGGCCGGATCTCGCGACGGATGTGATCCACGATTCCATCGACCGATACGCTGTCCCATGAATCCCAGGTCGGGATCCTGCGCCACGATGCGCCGTTCCGTTCGGTCGCGAGACGGATCGCTTCGTGATGCACGAAATGGTCGTTGTTGGTGGTGAGAACCTCATCGCCCGATTTCAACGGAAGTCCGTGATAGATCAGCGACAAGCCCATCGTCGTGTTGTGCGTGAGTGCGATGTCCTCGGCATTGCCGCCGATGTACTTCGCGATCGACGTCGTCACGCGCAGCGGCATGTTCGTCTCCGGCGCCTCGAACATGTTGCGTTCGACGGTGAGAAATGGATTCGCGTCGAGCGTCCTGCGATACGACTCGATCGCGATGCGCACCGGCCTGGGATGCGATGCCAGATAGAAAAGGCCGAGGTGCACGAAGTTGGGATCGAGATCGAATTGCTCGCGGACGACGCGCCAATCGTGGAGATCGGAAGATGTCGCCGGCTTCGCGAGAAACGGTTTTACGGTTGCGAGTGCGCCAGCAGCAAGGGATCCCGTAACGAGAAAGTTTCGTCGGCTGAGCATGTCGTGCCCCCTTCGGAGGATGATAAGTCATGTCGAATCGCGACCTGTTCCTCCGCATGCTCGACGAGGCTTACCAACGCAAAGCGTGGCATGGACCGAATTTGCGTGGATCGCTGCGCGGCGTGATGGCCGGCGAAGCGGCCTGGCGGCCTGCGAAGGGACGCCACAACATCGCGGAGCTGGCGATTCATTGCGCCTATTGGAAATACACCGTCCGCCGGAGGCTCACCGGCGAAAAGCGAGGCGCGTTTCCGAGAACAGGAAGCAATTGGCTGCCGTCGACGAACTGGAAAGACGACCTGCGCCTTCTCGCTGGGGAACATCGCGGGCTGATGGATGCCGTACGCACGGCGAGCGCCGCGAAGCTGCGTACTTACGAGCGGTTGATCTATGGCGTGGCGGCCCATGACGTCTATCACACCGGACAGATTCAACTGATCAAGCGGCTTTGGCCGGACCGCAGGCTTCCAGCCGGCCGGTCGCGCGGGCTTTGAGCCCG
>JALYZI010000137.1 GCA_030948915.1 Acidobacteriota bacterium | reverse complement strand
TCTTCATGGTGACTGCGCCGCTGTTGACGCAGGGTCTCACAGTCGCTTTGCCGGCTGCCGAGGGGAAGAGTTTCGAGCTGGCGTCGAACAATCCGGCAAAGGTTCAGGTGACGGCGACCGGCGCGGTCTATCTCGATGGCTCCCCTGCCGGATCGACCAACCTCGACACCACGCTCGGACCGATGTTGCGATCGCGAAGGATCAAACGGGCGCTCCTCGAAGCGGACAAAAGCGTTCCGTACGGGCGGGTGGTGGCGGTCCTCGATGTCATGAACCGTGCAGGTGTGGAGCAACTCGGAATGGTGACGCAGCCGCAGGAGCGAGATGGACGACCGCGTCGGTGAGATTCTCGCGCAGCGCGCGAAGCTCGAGAGTGGAGCCGGCGTCGCAATTTTCTTCTCGATTCTCCTGCACGCGACGCTGACCGCGCTCGCGGGATGGTCGGCGTGGCATCACAGCTCGACCGAGACGCCCTCCGTGATGACGATCCGCTTCGCACAGCCTGCGCCGGTCGCGGAGATCACACCCGCTGCGCAGCCGGCGCCGATCACCGAACCCGTCGCGCAGCCGGCGCCGAAGCCGATCGAGAAGCCCAGGCCGTCGAAGAAAACGGCGCCGCCGTCACCGTTCGGCAAATCGCCGAAGAAAGCAGCCGAGCCAATCGCGCAGCCGGTTGCTGCGCCGGTCCCTGCGCCGGCCGTCGACGTCCCGGTCGGCGGATCGGGCGTCACACAACTCGAAGGCGGCGATTTTCCGTACAGCATTTACATTGAAAGGATGAAGACTCTCATTGGGACGCATTGGTTTCGACCGCAGGTCGCGGAAAACGCCGCGGCGATCGTTTACTTTGTGATCGACCGCGACGGCACGATCCGCGACGCAAAGGTTGAGAGTGGGAGCAGCAACGGACTGTATGACCGCGCCGCCTTGCGCGCGGTGCTGGAAGCCTCGCCGCTCCCGCCCCTCCCCTTCGGCTACAGCGGCAACTACCTCGGCGTCCACCTCAAATTCCGATGAAACGCACTCTTTTCCTCACGCTTCTCATCGCCGGCTCGCTGCAAGCGCAGACGCAGATCCATCCGGAGATCAATCGCACCCAGGCGAGCGCAATTGTGCGCATTGCGGTGCCGCGTCCCGAAACGACGGTGCCGTTCCAGGCCGTCGAACCGTTTTTCGGTCCGCTGACGCGCGATCTCGCGGCATCCGGTGTCTTCGCCCTTGTGCCGATTCCGCCTAACGTCGCCGTCAACGCCGATCTCGCGCGTGTGGCCAACGCCGAGTTTGTTCTGTCGCTCAAGGTGCAGCAGGACGAACAGGACCTGGTCCTCGAGGCACGCCTGATCGATGCGAGCGGCGGATCGCAATTCGCGCGTCGATACCGCGGGATTCCGGCCGTGCTCACGCGGATGGCGCACATGCTCGCGAACGATCTCGTGCGCGCCGTGAACGGCAAGCCGGGGATTTTTTTGTCGCAGATCGCATTCGCATCGAATCGCACCGGCAGTTACGAGATCTGGCTCATGGATTGGGACGGAACGAATCAGCGCCGCATCAGCAATCACAATGCGCTCGCGATTCTTCCGAGCTGGTCGCCCGACAACGACCGGATGGTCTACACGCTATTCACCGGCGGCCGCAGCGAAATGCAGATCATCAATCGCCTCGGCGGCGGCCGCATTCACATTCAGACCAACCTCGGATTGAACACCTCGGCGACCTTCTCGCCATTGAGCAATGACATCGCGTTCGTTGGATCGATCGCCGGCAATCCGGATATCTACGTGATTCGCGACGACGGAACGAATCTGCGACGGCTCACTTCGAGCTACTCGATCGAGTCGACCCCGGAGTGGAGCCCGAACGGACGGCAAATTTCGTTCACGTCCGGACGCAGCGGCACGCCGCAGATCTACGTCATGGATGCGGAAGGAACGAACGTACAGCGATTGTCATTCGAAGGCGATTGGAACGACGACGCGACGTGGTCGCCGGACGGAGAGCAGATCGCCTACACCTCACGCGTCAGCGGACGATTTCAGATTCGGATCGCGAACGTGATCACGCGTCAAAGCCGGATCATCGCCGGCGAAGGATCAAACGAGCAGCCGGCGTGGTCGCCCGATGGCCGTTGGGTCGCCTTTCAATCGAATCGGAGCGGGCGATGGCAGATCTACCGCATGCGCGTCGACGGAACCGATCTCATGCAGTTGACGTTCGACGGCGAGAACAAGGATCCCGATTGGTCGAAGAAGGCGGAGTGATCGGTAGACGTTAGCCGTTTGCCGTCGGCCGTTTGCTGTTAGCCGTACGGCCAACGGTTAACGGCCAACGGCCAACGGCTAACGGCTCACGGCCAACGGCTAACGGCCAACGGCTAACGGCCAACGGCTAACGGCCTACGGCCAACAACGCTGTTATCATGCGATAAGGAGCTGAAAAGACAATGACTAAGGTAGTAAAAGCAATTGCTCTCAGCATCATGCTGATCGCGCTGGTGCTCGCACCGGCGTGCCGCAGCAAGAAAGCGCCGCCGGCGCCCAAAGTCGCTCCCACCGACACGTCGGCCAGCGTTCCGCCTGTGCCGGTCACCACGACAGAAACGCGGGTTGCGAATCCTCCCGATTTCGTGCAGCAGCCGCAGCCTGCGGTGACCGTCGAGAATCTGCCGAGCGACATCGAGGAGCTCAATCGCGTTGCCGAGCAGCGCGGCTGGCTACAGGACGCGTTCTTCGGATTCGATGAAGGGACGCTTTCCGCAGACGCGCAGACGGCGCTCACGACGTCGGCCAACTGGCTGAAGAAAAACTCGCAATACAACCTGCTGATCGAAGGCCACTGCGACGAGCGTGGCACCGAGCAGTACAACCTCGCACTCGCCGATCGCCGGGCGAATGCCGCCAAGGAATACATGGTCACGCTAGGCGTCGATTCGGGACGCGTTCGCACCGTCAGCTACGGCGAAGAGCGTCCGTTCGACCCGGGCCACGATGAAACCGCGTGGGCGAAGAATCGCCGCGCGCACCTGGTGATCGTCGGAAAATGAAGAAAGCCTCCATCGCCCTCGCTTTACTCCTCACAGGTTGCGCCACCTCCTCCGACGTTCAGAAGTTGCAGGGTCAGATCAGCGAGCTGCAGGAACAGCTCGCGCAGGCAAAGCGCACGACGGCCGGCAAGGAAGAGGTGCAGGGCATCAATCAGCGCATCGCCGATCAGACCCAGCAGCTCCTCAAATCGAACGCCACGCTGGTCGCAAAAGTCGATCAGATCGAAGACAAGATGAACAACACGCAGGGCGCGGTCGAGCAGTCGAATTTCCGCCTCGATCGGATGGCGCAACAGCTCACGCAGGCCCAGCGCGACATCGACGATCTGAAACGCGCCGCCGCCCCCCAGCCGGCCCCGCCCGCCCCCGCCACGCCCGGCGCGATGCCGACCACGATCCCCGCGCCGCAACCCTCGGTGTCCGAAGTGAATGTGCCGGCGACGAGCGACAATCCGATGGAGGTCTATCAGGCCGCCTATCGCGATTACCAGCGCGGCAACTACGATCTGGCGCTGGCGGGATTTCGCGAGTTCCTCGGGCGCTATCCGAATTCCGAGCTTTCCTCGAACGCCGAGTACTGGATTGGCGAGAGCCTCTACTCGCAAAAGAAATATTCGGAGGCGATCGAGCAGTTCAACGGCGTCGTCAACAAATACCCGAAGTCGGACAAGGCGCCGGGCGCACTTCTGAAAAAGGGTTATGCCTATCTGGCCCTCAACGATCGGCCACGGGCGATCGTGCAATTCCAGTACGTGGTCCACGAATACCCCAGTTCCCGCGAATCCGCGCTCGCGAAAGACCGGTTGAAACAGCTCGGAATTGATACTAAATAAGAGGAGTATTTAATGGCTAACATTCGCTCGGCTGAGAAACAGCGCCGGCAGGCAGCAAAAGCAAAGATCCGCAATACCGCTGGCAAATCGCGGCTCAAGAGCGCGCTCAAGAAAGCGCGCGCGGCCGTCGCAGAAGGCAAAGCAGATCTCAGCTCCGGATTTTCCGAGATCGACAAGGCCGCCAAGCGCGGCATCATCAAGGGCAATACCGCCGACCGCTACAAGTCGCGACTCAGCGCGGCGGCCAAGCGCATCGCCGCGAAATAGTGCCGAAGCAGCAACGCTACGATCCCCATCCCGGCGTGGTGATGGTCCGCGACTGGATCGACACGCTGAAGGACAAGACGGGACGCTCGCTCGACGCGTGGGTGGATCTCGTCAAGGAAAAAGGTCCGAAGACGACGCAGGAGCGCAAGGCCTGGCTCAAGAGTGATCACGGCCTCGGCACGAACAGCGCCGGGTGGATCGTCGATCACGCCGAAGGAAAGCCGGACCTCGAAGAGGGCGATCCGGCGGTCTACGTGCGGCGGGCGGCGGAGTACGTCGAAGCGATGTTTTCCGGATCGAAAGCGCCGCTGCGGCCGATTTACGATCGGCTCTACACACTCGCGCGCAGCGTCGGCAAGGACATCAAGGTCTCGCCCGGCAAGACGATCGTCTCCATCTATCGCAATCACGTCATCGCGCAGATCAAGCCGTCGACGCGGACCCGAATCGATTTTGGTTTCGCGCTGAAAGATACGCCTGCGAAGGGACGGCTCGTCGAGACCGGCGGTCTCGCGAAAGGCGATCGCATCACGCACCGCATCGAGATCACCTCGCCGGATCAGATCGATGACACCGTCGAGAAGTGGCTGCGCAAGGCGTACGCGATGGATGCGTGATCGGAACGCCGGCAGAATGCCGGCGCTCCTCAGATCGAAACGCGATCGTAGCCGGTCGTCTTCGATTGATCGTCGAGCACGCCGACTGAAATCTGATTCCGTCCCGGCTCCAGCACAACCTCGACCGCGAACGTCAGTTGCCTGTCGCCGGCTGCCTGCAGCACGGCGACGGGCCATCGAAGTTGCTTCGACTGTTTGTTGACGCTCGATGCGTGGCCGAGCTGATCGCCGGTTGCGATGTAGACCGAGAATCCGCCGGTGACCTCGCTGCCTTCCTGCACGAACTTCAGATTCTTGATCGGAATCATCACCTTCAGCGCGACGCGTCTCTTCTGGCCGTCGGCCACCGGCGGCGCAGCCTGCACGGTGATGCCGAGGTCGTTGGTGTCGGGTTTGAGGAGGTGGTGCGCGACGACGTGGCTGCTCATTTCGATATCGGGTGTCGGTTGCGTGCCGCCGGGAGTAAGACGAACTTTGTAGCCTTTCGATTGCAACTGGACGGCTTCTCGCGTCGCCAGTGGAGTCGTCGCATTGATTCCAATCGTGTAAAACGTATCGAGGTCGTCGCGGATCTGATCGAGTGCTTCGCTGGGGCGCCGAGCGAAAATCGCCAGGCCGCCGCTTCCCTCGGCGATCAGTTGATAGCCCGCCAAGCGGTTCGCAGTGGTGGTGAACGCCGCGGCACGGTCGATGGTGCGCTGCGACTCGACCATCGTCGACGAGGAGTCGCCCATCTCCGAATCGATCGCGTAGATCGCGACACCTTTCTGCCAGGCCTCATTGGCAAGATCGGCGAGAACTGTTGTCAGATCGAACGCGCTCGAGTCGTTGAGCGGTGAGCTGCGGGCGGCCCCCTGCCGCAGCGTGCTGCCGAGCTGTCCCTGTTCGGCCTGCGCTTTGATCGTGTCGAGATACTGAAACATGTCCGCTCCTGCGCGCGCCGGAAGGCCGGCGCCGGCGATGATCAGAATGTTCCGCGTTGCGCGAGATGGGAAGAGATCGGTGGACGTCGACATCAGGCTGATCGATTGCCGCGTGTCGCGATACACCGCGGCAGCGTAGTTGCGGACCGCGGTGGTGAGCGTGTCGAAGCTGAAGAACGATGCCTGACTGGCGCTCGCCTGCTGGATGTCGTTGATCAACTCGCGCAGCCGTCGCTCTGCTTGCGCGCGGTCGCCGGCCATCGTCTGCGACGTGCCGGTCGAGGCGCGCTCGAGCGCCGCGTCGATGTCTTTCTTTTCCGCGGTCCACGCGCACAGCGGCGTGAGCGATTGCCCGGCCGTCAAAATCAGCACGCGATCGCCGGGCCGAAGCGATTTGGCAAGGAAGCCGTGCAGCGCCTCGACGAGGGTGGCGCGCGCCGGAAGCTCGATCGTCGTGATATCGATGAGAATCGCGATTCTGCGCGGAATGGCGTTTGTCGTCCTGGCATCCGCGAACGAGGTGATTTCGTTTTTCGCGAGCTGGAAGTCTTCGCGATGGAGTGAGCCGACGCGGTTGCCCTTCGGGTCGGTGACGACCACGGAAAACGTCGTCTGACCATGGAGCGCGGAGACGAATCCTGCGAGGAGCAGGGAGAAAACGATCTTGCGGGCCATGGCCGGTAGTCTACGCCCGCTCCGGAAGGAAGGGCTGAAACGCCTGCATGACTTCTGCGTCGGCCATGGTGGGGCGCCGGCTCTCGCGATCGACCCAGACATGCTTGCTGTAGCCGGTCGCATGGAGCCGTTCGCCGGTGCCGTCGCGGAGCTCATACCCGAACGTCATCGCACGCGTGAGCGCCTCGGTGACGAACGTGCGGATCAGCACATCGTCGTCGTAACGATACGGCGCGCGGTAGCGGCAGTTGACTTCCGTCACCACCAGGATCAGGCCGCGATTTTCAATTTCGCGGTACGTGATGCCGGTTGCGCGGCAAAGATCGGTGCGTCCGATTTCGAACCATACGATGTAGTTCGCGTGATGGACGATTCCCATCTGGTCCGTTTCCTGGTATCGGACGCGCGTCCGGCTGTCGACGAAGCGGGGCACAACGGGAATTTAGCACGGCGCCATCTCTGCTATTCTTGATGACAGTGCGGAGTGCGCGAGTGAGGCGGATCAAGAAGCTCTCCATGCCGCTGGTGATCGGCGGCCTCGCGGTCGTCGCCCTTGATGTGGCGCGCCGCATTTTCCGGATGACGCAGCTGTTCAATCCCAGCCGCGATCCGGTTTCGACGTGGAATCCTGAAGACTACGGAATCCCGCACCAGCAATGCGAAGAAGTCTGGATGGAGACCGGCGACGGCGAATTGCTGTACGGCTGGTATCTGCGCGCGAAGAAGCCAGTAGCGTCCGCGCTTTATTGCCACGGCAACACCGGCAATCTAACGAATCCCGCGCATCTGATGCCGCACCTTCTCGACAGCGGCATCAATATTCTGTTGTTCGATTACCGCGGCTACGGCCGCAGCACCGGCACAGCGACGATGAGCGGAGTCGTGGCCGACACGTTGGCCGCAGCGCGGTATCACGAGACGATCCGTCCAAAGAATCTGCCGACGATCCTCTACGGCTTTTCGCTCGGCGGCGCGATCGCGGCGCAGGTGATCCGCCGTCATCCATTCGACGGACTGATTCTGCAATCGACTTTCACCACATTGTCGGACGTCGCCAAAATCGCGTTCCCTCGCCTGCCTGTGCATCTGATGAGCGGCACGGGATTCGACACGCTGCGCGCGATCCGCGATCTCGACGTGCCGCTGCTCATTCTTCACGGCACGGAAGACCCGGCCTGCCCGTGCTGGATGGCCGATGCGCTCTACGAAGCGTGCGCTGCGTCGAAGAAGATTCTTCGCGTCAACGGCGGCCTCCATAAAGATCTGTGGCAACGGGACACTCGCGGCATGCTCGATGCGGTCCGCACTTTCGCGCAGGAGTTGCCGCGTACCGCGCAGCCAATCGACATTCCGCACCGCTTCAGCGCGCTCCGTTGGATGCGACGCTGGGTGCGTCACGTGATAGCATCCGCCGCCGCTCGCCATGCAGGCCGTCGTCAAGTCCTCTCCTGTTGACGGTGCATCCGGAACAGAGATTCGCGATTGTCCGGTACCGGTTCCGGGTCCCGATGAAGTTGTGATTCGCGTCGCCGCCGCTGCGATCTGCGGAACGGACAAGCACATCTACCACTGGGACCCGTCGATCCGCGATTCGATGCAGCTGCCGCGGATCTTCGGACACGAATTCTGTGGATTCATCGAGCGCTTCGGCGAGCGCGCTGAGCGCGAGAACCTCCAGGCCGGCGATTACGTTTCGGCCGAGATGCACGTCGTCTGCGGCGAATGTCCGCAATGCCGTTCCGGGAAAGGTCACATCTGCGCACGGACCAGGATTCTCGGTCTGCACGGCGACGGAGCGTTCGCGGAGTTCGTCAAGGTGCCGGCGTCGAACATCATCAAACTCGGCCCGTACGTTCCCCTCCGCGTCGGCGCATTCCTCGATGCCCTCGGCAACGCCGTACACGCGACGCAAGTCTGCGACCTCGCCGGCGCGACTGTCGCCATCACGGGGTTCGGCCCGATCGGCGCGATGGCAGCCGCGATCGCGGAACACAGCGGCGCAAGCATCGTGATCGTGACCGATGTCAGCGATCACGCGCTGGAAACCGCACGCCGCTGGGCGGCCACACGCGGATTTGCGAATCTGCACGCATTCAACGTAAAGACGACCGAGCCCGCAAAAGTGAAGCAGGCCGCCGACGCAATCACAGGCGGTCAAGGCGTCGATGTGGTGCTCGAGATGTCCGGCTCCCCCGCCGCCATCAACTTCGGCCTCGATGTGGTCAAAATGGGCGGCACGCTTTCCCTGCTCGGACTCCCCGCCGGCCACGCCGTCACGATCGACGATTACACTCGCAATGTGATCTTCAAGGGTGTGCGGCTGCAGGGCATCATCGGCCGTCGGATGTTTGGAACCTGGCAGCGCATGCTGGCGCTGCTCCGATCGGGACTCGACGTCGAATGGGTGGTTCAGGCGACCTACGACTCGCTGAGGGATTTTCACGAGGGCATGGCGAAGTTCGACAAGCATGAAGCGCTGAAGGTCGTCTTCTTTCCGGAAGGCGAAGCCAAAGCGCAGCGACGCATGCGATGAAGCGAATCGGGATTCTCACAGGTGGCGGCGATGTTCCCGGGCTGAATGCCGCGATCAAATCGTTCGTCTATCGATTCGACGACGAGGGCCGCGAGATCATCGGTCTCCGCCGCGGCTGGTGGTCGCTGCTCAACATCATTCCTGACGCAGCCGCAGACAATTCGGCGTGGATCACGCCGCTCACTCGCCGCAACACGCGCGCAATCGATCGGACTGGCGGGACCCGTCTGCACACGTCGCGCGTCAATCCGTCGATCACCAAACCGGAGGACATTCCGCCGCACCTCGCCTCGCACGTTGGTGCGCCCGACAAACGCGGGCGCTACGATCTGACCGACGCGGCAATGCGCGTCATCGAGTTCCTGAAGCTCGATGCGATCGTCGCGCTGGGCGGTGATGGAACGCTCAACTTCGCGCGGCGCCTGCATCAGGAAGGTGTTCCGGTCATCGCGATTCCGAAGACGATGGACAACGACGTCTACGGAACCGATTACTGTCTCGGCTTCTCCACCGCCGTGACGCGATCGGTGATGTTCATCAATGACCTCCGCACCAGCGCCGGATCGCACGAGCGATTCCTGGTCGTGGAGCTCTTCGGCCGCTACTCCGGCGAGACCTGTCTGCTCTCTTCGTATCTCGCAGGCGTCGATCGCGCCGTGATCGCAGAGGTGCCGTTCGACTGCGAGAAGTTGTACTGCCTGCTCGCGAAGGACAAGAGCGACAATCCGAGCAACTACGCCGTGGTGGCGATCTCCGAGGGGGCGACGGTGATCGGGGGCGAGATGATTGCCACCGGAACTCCCGACGCGTACGGAAATCGGCGCCTCGGCGGCATTGGCGAAGTCCTCAGCGATTTCCTCGAAACGAAGACGCATGACAAGGTCATCTACCAGCGCCTGGCCTATCTGATGCGCTCAGGCGCGCCCGATTCACTCGACCAGTTGGTCGCGAACAATTTCGGCAGTCTGGCAGCCGATCTTCTGCGACGGGCCGAGGCGGGAAAGATGGTGGCGGTCGTCGATGGACGCTACACCGCTGTGCCACTGGACCTCAGCGGCGAAGCGAAGAAGCGCGTCGATGTCGAGCGTTTTTATGATGCCGGTGCCTATCGGCCGAAGGTCGCCGATGTCATGGGCATGCCGATGTTCCTGCACTAGGTGTAACGCCGGCATTCTGCCGGTCGGTCGCGGCGGTGTTACTTCACCGGCGCGTTGAAGTCGACGACAAAAGAAAACGTCATCGTATTCGTCTTGATTTTGCGCGACGCCATGTTGCCCGCGATGGTTCCCCTCTCGACTTTCAGCGGCTTGAAGGTGTAGTTCGGATCGTCGTCGAAGTACGAGGCGTCGTACATTCCCTTCGCATGCTGCAGCAGAACGTGCGAAATCTTATCGACGTGACTGACGCACACAACGAGTCCCAGTACGCCATCCGGAAATCCGTTATCGATGTCGTCGAGCTTGAAGCCTTCGGGCACCGGTTTGTCGGTGAGAACGACACGGCGATCGTCTCTCCGATGCGTCACTTCGTTCTTCTGATGATCGACCGCGTATGCGTAGTTGAGATCGACGCGATTGCCATCGATCGTCATCGCTCCCTGCGCTTTGCCAGGATCGACAGCGTAGACCGGCACGCAAAAGAGGGCTATCGCCAACACAACCGTGAGCCGACGTGTCATTTTCGGTCAGTGTAACATCCCCGCTCATGCGCAACGTACCGGCAATTCTGCTCGCAATTCTGTTGGCAGTAACCGCATCCGCACAGGCGCCCGACCCGCCCGCCACGGCCAGGGCGCTGACGTCGCACGATCGAGGGACCGATCGCGCATTCGAGGAGGTCGTCAAGAACGCCGACGACATCCTCTGGTACTTCAAAGTCGGCGATGTCGCCTCGATCGACAAGATTCAGTACACCAGCAAGCCGGAACGCACGACAAATCCAACCGGACAAGGCGCCGGCAATCCGATGATTCTTCCGGCCTATGTCTTCGCGCCGAAAAATCTTCGCGGGAAGGCGCCGCTGATCGTTTTCATTCACGGCGGCGTGCATAGCGACTTCAACACGTTCTACGCGCATATCGTCCGCGAGCTGATCGACCAGGGCTACGTGATCATCGCGCCGGAATATCGCGGCTCGACCGGCTACGGCGGCGACTTCTACGATCAGATCGACTATGGAGGCCTGGAGCTCGACGACGTAAAAGCGGCGCGCGACTGGGCGGTTGAAAACCTCAGCAGCATCGATCCGAAACGCATCGGCATCATGGGCTGGAGCCACGGCGGTTATCAGACGCTGATGAACATCTTCAAGTGGCCCGACGCGTACCAGGCTGCCTATGCCGGCGTTCCGGTGAGCGATCTCGTGCAGCGGATGGGCTACAAGAGTCAGGGCTATCGCGATACCTTCAAAGGGTTCATCGGCAAAGAGGCGGCCGACAATCCGATGGAGTACCGCCTCCGATCGCCGTATTTCCACGCGGCGGAATTGAAGATCCCTCTTCTCATCCACACGAACACCAACGACGAAGACGTGCACGTCATGGAAGTGGAGCACCTGATCGACGCGCTCAAGGCAGCCGGAAAAAAATTCGAATACAAGATTTACCAGGCTGCGCCCGGCGGTCACGAGTTCAACCGCATCGACACCTCGATCGCGAAAGAGTCGCGAAAAGAAATCTACGAATTCCTGGCGAGGTATCTCAAGTGATCATCGTCGCTGCGTTGGCGGTTTATCTGGCCGGTAATCCCGCGGACGTGCATCCGAAACTTCACGGCCCTGTTCTCGATCTCGCAGGCAGCAGCGCAGAGCCGTCGGGACTTCAGGCGATGGTCGACGCCGTGCGTGGTTGCTCGAGCTGCGACGCCAAGCTGGACGTCGTCATCATCCGTGCGTCGGGAGATCAGGGACTGAATCCGGTTTTCATGGATCTTCACGGCGTCGATTCGGCCGTGTCGTACGTGATCACCGACCGCGACTCGGCGAATCACCGCGATATCGAACGCGCCGTTCGCAATGCGGAAATCGTGTGGTTCGCCGGCGGCGATCAATGCAACTACATCCGCTGGATCAAAGGGACGCGCGTGCATCGCGCTGTCGAGCGGGTCTTCAAGCGCGGCGGAGGCGTGGGAGGCAACAGCGCGGGCCTCGCGATTCAGGGGGACATCGCCTACGACGCCTGTCCCGATGTCAGCGCGGCGTCGAAGGACGTCCTCGCCGATCCGTTTCACCGCGATGTGAGCCTGTCATCCGATTTCTTCCGCTGGCCGGCGCTGCGTGGCACGATCACCGACACGCATTTTCATCAACGCGACCGTTTCGGCCGTCTCGTCGTTTTTCTGGCGCGATCGTTCTCAGGGAAGCGCGTGGACGGAATCGGAGTCGACGAGCAGACGTCGATCATCGTGACGCCCGACCTCAAAGGAAAAGTGTACGGACCGGGCGCCGCGTATTTGCTGGTGGTCGATCATCCCGCCGCGGTCCTCGACAAAGGCAAGCCCCTCGCCTACCTCGGCCTCAAAGTCTGGAAATTCACAGCAGGAGACACGATCGATTTCGCACACCGGCCGGCGACCGATTACCGAACGCTCGATGTCGTGGAAGGAAAGCTGAGCGCCGACCCGTACTGAGGGCCGGCGCTCCTTCAATTAGAAGCTGATGCGTGCGCCGACGCGCACGATGCGCGGGCTCTGCAGCTCTTGAATCGTGTTCTGACCGCCGGAGAACGTCGTGCCGATCGCATTGCGTAACTGATAATCGCGCCACAGCACCGTCTGCTCGTTCGTCACATTGAAAACGTCTGCGGAAAGCTCGATGCCGGCGCCGCGAACGATTGAGAACGTTTTGGCGACGCGTAGATCGAGATCGCGCAGCGTCGGGAGCCGGAACTGATCGAATCGCGAGACGAGGATGCTTTGCGTTCCAAAACCGTCGCGGGTGTTGAGATTGCGGTAGTACGGAATGACGTATCCCTGTCGCGCCGTGAATGCGAGGCCGAACGTCACTTGGCGCGGGAACTGGTACACACCGTTGAGTGAACCGGCCCAACGCGAATTGATGTAACCATTCGAGCCGCCAGCCGAGGCGTACGTCTGAGTTCCGATGCAAGTCGCGCAGCTTGCGCCCGACAGAAGCGGCGTGGGCTCGCCATTGGGAACGCCATTGGGTCCCATTTTTTGCGTCCAATCGCTCCATGTCACGTTGCCCCGCAGCATCCAGTTGTTCTGCATCCGCTTCGTGGCAGTCAGCTCCAGCCCACTGTATTTGATGGAGTAGTCGGGCCGGTTGGTCGTCACCTTCCACAACGGAGTCGGGATACCTGATTTCAATACGTAGATCGGGACCGTGTACGACGATCCGTCCGGAAGCGTTCCAGTCTGCGGTGGCACGCGGGAGCTCGTCGACAATTGATAATCGGCAGCGGTATAGAAGTCGCCGGCACCTCGTGTCTTCTCGAAAACCGTCCATACGAGATCGGTGCGTTTGCGATACGTGTAATCGAGACCAACCGCGAAGGCGGAGCCGACCTCGCGCTCCAGCCCGAGAACATATTCATCCGTTTTCGGCGGCTTCATACCGTAATCAACGCGCCCGGTCGAGCGGCCCGATGCGGGATTGGTCCGATCGAAATTCGTCTGCGTATCGAACGTGGTGAGCTCGCCGCGATCGACTCGGCTGTTCTTGTTCGTATCGACCCAGTAGTACCAGAGAACCTGAACGTTGTAGAAGGGATTGTTTGGTCCGACGGCGCCGGCGTTGATTTGGTCGGCGTAGCGCGCGTAGCTAGTGCGCAGAAGTGTTCGTTTGGTGCTTCCGAGTGCGTAGGTCGCGGCGAGGCGTGGCGCGATGGACTTCCATTCCAGCGACCGCGTGTCGCCAGGGTAACTGGCAGCGGGCATCAAGTCCGGGAAGAGGCCATTTGCTTCAACGGTCGACGGGCCGTTCTTCGCGCGCTGCAAGTCATAGCGAAACCCTGCGTTGACGGTGAGATTGCCCGCCGTCAGAGTGTCGCCCATATAGAAGTTGCGGTAGCTTGAGCCGTAGTTTGGCTTTGCCGCGCGCGTGATCTGCGCCTCACCGAAGTCGAAACGAGCAACGACTTGGTCACCCGGGTAAACGGTCGCCGAAGTCACGGGAGTGCTGCGATAGCCGAACCCAAACTTCAGCTCGTGGTTGAGATTGCCCAGGTTGAAGAATTTCGATGCGTCGAGATTGGCCTGCTTCTGCGGCATCGATTGATCGAATGACTGGTACGAACCGTGCGGAATGCCGTTCACATCAACGTACTTCTGAGTCTCGCGGCCACCCACCGGATCGAGGTGGTAGCCGTTGACGATTCGGCCGAGACGGCCGGTCGCGAAAAGGCTCGGTGTGAAGTTGTGCGTGTCTTCGAGCGTGTACTGCCAGCCCGGCCCCGTCTGATTGTATGAAGTCTCGACCGGACGAGAGGCGCCGATACTCCGATGCGCCACCGTCTTGTTGCTGTACATGTAACCGAAGAAGCCTGCGTTCTGCGGCGTAATCTGGCCGTTGAACTTCGCGTTGTAGTTCCAGAGGTCGGTCTTCTGATACTGCTTGCTGCTGCCGGAGACGACCGTATTGATTGGGTTCCTCGAGTATGAACCCCAGGCCCACATCCGGTCGTTGATGATCGGTCCGCCGACTTCGGCGCCGACTTCGCTGATCTGATTGATCGAGTTGACGGTCGTGAGCGGCGTCGGATACGTCGCGCCTTCGGCCGGAACTTTCGGATCAGTCTGCAACTGATGGCCGGTCCAGTAATATCGCGCGGAGCCTTTGAAGTCGTTCGTACCGCGCTTGGTGACGAGATTCAGTTGCACGCCAGGCGTCTGGACTGCCGGATCTGCGCTGCCGGTCGTTACTTTGAATTCCTGGAATGAATCGAAATCGAGATAGAACCCGGCTGCGCCGCCGCTTCCCGACATGTCGGTGCTCGTGACACCGTCGATGTTCCAGACAGTCTGAGTGCGCTCGACGCCTTTTCCGACGAAGTAGGACTGCTGGCCGCTCTTGTTGCCGCCGATGTTGACGCGATCGACGAGCACACCCGGAACGGACTGCAGCACGACCCACGGATCGCGCGCTGTCGGCACTTCCTTCAGCTCGATCTGTTCGATGCTCGCGCCGGTGCTGACCTGGCGGCGATCGATGACCGGAGATGCGGCCGAAACAGTAATCGTCTCGCGCACTGCCGGATCGAGTCTCAGGTTCACTTCAGTGCTGCTCCCGATTGCGACATCGACCTGTTTCTGAATTTTCGAGAAGCCTTCGAGGTCCGCGGAGAGGTTGTACTTGCCGGGCGACAGATTCAGGAAGCGGAACTGACCCTGAGAATCCGTCACGAAGGTCGATGGTGCAGCCTGACCGGTGATGGTGACCGTCACGCCGGGAAGCGCACCGCCGCTCTTGTCGGTCGCTCTTCCGAGGATATTGCCGCCCGTCGACTGCTGCGCGAGAGCCGCTATGGCAAACATCCACAGTCCCGCAGTGAACGTCATGATCAGGCGAACGTACCGCTGACTACTGTGGTGCAGTTGCATAGGTGCTCCTCCTTCTGATTTTGTTTGGAACTGCCGTGCGGGAGACTCTGCGCCGGCCAGCGGTTGTTGTCAACCGCGTTTCATGCCTTTTCGCGCGCGGATGACGAGGTGGATCGGACATCCGACCAGTCCGAGCGCATCGCGAAAAGAGTTTTCGAGATATCGACGATATGAAAAATGCACCGACTCTTCGCTGTTCGAAAAGATCGCGATCGTCGGCGGCTGCGCTTTCAGTTGCGTCGCGTAGTAGAAACGCCGAGGACGTCCTTTGACGGCCGGCGGGCCATGCTGTGCGATCGCGCGTTCGAGGATTTGATTGAGCTCCGACGTGCGAAAACGTTTACGATAGCCATCGATGATCGTGTCGATGCGTGGAAAAATCTTTTCGACTCTGCGACCCGTTTTGGCCGAGATGAATTCCACCGGCGCGTAGGCGAGAAACTTCAATTTGTAGCGGATCATCTCCTCGAATTTCTTCGCGTCGTCGGGCGTGTGCTCGCCCACGTCCCATTTGTTGACCAGGATCAACGCCGCTTTGCCGGCTTCCTCCGCATATCCGGCCACCGTCGCATCCTGTGCCGCCACGCCTTCGATCGGATCGATCATCGTCAGCGCGATTTCGGCGCGCTCGATCGCCTTGCGCGCGGAGACGACCGCCAGTTTCTCGGCTTCGTCCGTCGTTTTTCCTTTGCGGCGAATACCGGCGGTGTCGATGATCAGATAACGCCGGCCGTTGCGCTCGATCTCGGAGTCAATCGCGTCGCGCGTCGTTCCGGAAATCGGAGAGACCACCGAACGCTCTTCATTCGTCAGGCGATTGAGGAGCGAAGACTTTCCGACATTGGGCCGCCCGATGATTGCAATCCGAACCGGTTCATCGGTTTCCGGCTGTTCTTCTCCCGATTCCTCAGGCACGATCGCGGAAATCGCATCGACCACTTCGTCGACGCTGGCGCCATGCTCGGCGGAGATCGGAATGAGCTCCTCGAAGCCGAGCTCGTAGAACTCCGTCGCATTCTCGCCGACATCGCGACGATCGGTCTTGTTGACCAGCAGAAGAACGCGCGCAGCATTCGGACGCAACTCGGTGGCAATGTCGCGATCCTCCGCCATGACGCCGGCCGCACCATCGACAACGAACAGGATCAGATCGGCGGCATCAACAGCGCGGTTCGTCTGCTCGCGGATCTCCGGCGCATACGCCGACAGCGGCGAATCGCCGTATTCGAGTCCGCCGGTGTCGGTCAATTCGTAATGGCGGCCGTTGTCGAGCTCCGCGAGGATGGTCAGACGATCGCGCGTCATTCCGGGAAGATCGTGAATCAGCGCGCGGCGGGATCCGGCCAGGCGGTTGAAGAGCGTCGACTTTCCCACGTTCGGACGGCCGACGATCACGACGCGTTTCAACTCCGGCATCTAGAACTCGAATCCGAAGATCGGAATGAAGTTCCACGCGATCCAGAACAACATTGCGCCAACCAGTGTGTTGAAGAAGTTCATGACGTGATTCGGCACGTTGCGCGTCGAGCTCCCCAGCACGCTCTCGATGTAAGAGCCGAGGATGGCGGCGATCGTGATGACGGTGATGGCGCGCGCCTTGTCGATCGTCACCGTTCCGATGAATCCGGGCCGAAGGTGGTGCATCGCCATCGTGGTACCTGCGAACGCGACGATCAGCGCGCCGAGCACGCCGGCCAGCGTGCCTTCGAGCGACATCGCACCGTCGGTCCCGCGTTCGACGCGGCGAAATGTCAGCGGATGGAACGCTCGCTTTCCGATCAGTTGCCCGATTTCGGAGCCGGCTGTGTCGGCGGCTGCGGTCGCGAGCGCTGTGATTCCCATGAATAGCGGAACCAGCCCGAGACCGCGCCAGACGGCGATCGAGCAGATGGCGGCGACCCCGACATTCGCGAACGCGTGCCCCGCCCCCCTCCGCCCACCCTTCTCCTGCGCCAGTCCCGCCCGAACCTTGCGCGCGTATCCGACGCGCGTGCAGGCCGTGCCGACGATGAAGAACGCCAGCAGCGCAACGTACATCGGCGGTCCGCCGCCGAGAATTACGATCACACCGAGCAGCCAGCCCGCGACGCAGCCGGACAGATCGACAGTACGCAACGCGTAGCCGAGGATCGCGAGAATCGTGTTGAGGACCATCCACGGCCATGGAATGGGCTGATGAACGATCTCGCCCACCATCGGTTGGATCGAAAGGACGGCCAGCGTCGCGGCAGCGGCGGCGGGCACGGTGATGTTGTCATTGATGCCGAGCGGCATGGATTCGACGATCGCGGCCACGATCACGGCGGCGGCGACCATCGCCAGCGACGGCGCGCCGAAAAACATGGCGATACCGACGCCCGCGATGCCGGCGGCGATCATGAACGCGAGGGTGCCACCCCAGCTCTTGATGCGGTTCCACGGCAGGGGCGCGATCGGAACGGCGCGACCGACGAGCGACGCGAATCCATCGCCGAACGCCAGAATCACCCACCCGACCGCCGCAAGCTCGATGTGCCAGTTGAACGTCAGGATCAGCGCGCAGACTGCCAGCGGATAGAGAACGAGCCCGGCGTCGTACCCGCGGGCGTCGCGCGCCACGCCCTTTCCGACCAGCCTGTGCAGCAGCAGCCAGTTGCCGATCGCTGCCAGAACGGCGACCGCGGCCGCGATTCTCCATGGCACCCCCTTCAGCGCAATGGCGAGAAAACCCATCGCGATGTGGATCGACTTTCGGAGCGTCTCGTTGGTCCTGTGACCGACATCATTCATCTTTTGCGCTCATCCTTTTACAATTCAGGGATGGCTGAAGCAAAGGCGCCGACATTGTCGGTCGTCATCCCCTGCTACAACGAACGCGCCACAGTCGCCGAACTGCTGCGCCGCGTCAAGCAGGTGCCGGTCGACAAGGAGATCATTGTCATCGACGACAAGTCGACTGACGGGTCAAAAGACATCGTCGCGGCGCTCGCCGGGCAGTGGCCGGAAATCCGCCACATCCTCCAATCCGTGAATCAAGGCAAAGGTGCCGCCATCCGGCGCGGCATCCAGGAAGCGCGCGGCGACATCGTGCTCATCCAGGACGCCGACCTGGAATATGACCCTGACGAGTATCCGAAACTGATCCAGCCGATTCTCGACGGCCACGCGGACGTGGTGTTCGGTTCGCGCTTCGAAGGCCACCCCCGCCGCGTCATGCTCTACTGGCACCGCCTCGGCAACACCTTTCTCACGTTCCTTTCCAACATCACCACGAACCTCGATCTGACCGACATGGAGACTTGTTACAAAGTCTTCCGGCGCGAAGTCATTCAATCGATCAACCTGAAGTCCGATCGATTCGGAATCGAGCCCGAGGTGACCGCCAAGGTGGCCAAGCGCGGATACCGCATTTTCGAAGTGCCGATTTCCTACTACGGCCGCGACTACTGGGAAGGGAAAAAAATCAACTGGAAGGATGGCTTCAGCGCCATCTGGACGATTTTGAAGTATGGCCTGCTGGATGACCCGGCCAATGAACCGTCGACCTACAAGACGATCCGCCGCCTCGATCAGCTCCGACGCTACAACCGGTGGATCTGGGAACGCGTGCAGCCGTTCGTCGGGCAACGCGTGCTGGAAGTCGGGGCAGGATCCGGAACGATGACGCGATTCCTCTACGGACGCGAGTTGATCGTGGCGACCGACAAGGAGACGCCGTACATCGATCGGCTCCGCAATGCATTCCGCAGGCGGCCCGGCATCATCGTCGAGCGGCTCGATCTCGACACCGATGATGGACTCGATCTGTCGCGCTACGCCTTCGACACAGTGCTATGCATCAATGTTCTGGAGCACACCGCCGACGATCTCGCCGCGTTGCGCCGCGCGAATCAGCTTCTGCAGCCGGGCGGACGCATCGTGATTTTCGTTCCCGCGGGAAAAGGTCTCTATGGATCGCTCGATCGCGGCGTAGGACATCAGCGCCGTTACGATAAAGAGGAGCTCGTCAACAAGCTGCACGAGGCGGGGTTCGAAGTCGAGGACGTTTCGTACCAGAACCAGATCGCGCGCTTCGCGTGGTGGCTCAACTCGCGAGTTTTCAATCGACAGGGTCTGCCGCTCGCGCAATCGAAGCTTTTCGATCGCATGGTGCCGCTGCTGAAAGGGCTGGAGGGAACTCGCCCATCCTCCGGCTTGAGCCTCATCGTCATTGGGCGGAAGGGTGGCGGGCCGGCCGTTGCCGGGAAAGAGGAAGCGCTGGCGGCCGCCGGGGCCGCTCCTTGAAACGCGTGGCGCTGATTCTCGCGGGAGGGGCGGGCACGCGCCTCCGGCCACTCAGCTCCGACGAAAATCCAAAACAGTTTCTTCCGATCTTCGATGGGCGCTCGCTGCTGCAGAAGACCTACGCTCGCGTGAGTCCACGCGTCGCCTCGACGTACATCTCGACCATTGACCAATACGCCGAGAAATGCGCCCAGCAGCTCGGAAAGGTCAACATATTGACTGAACCGTCGCGCCGCAATAATGCGCCGGCAATCGCTCTGTGTTGTCGTGAGATTGAGGCGCGCGAGGGCGATGTCGTCATCGCGGTGCTGCCCTCGGACCACTTCATCGGCGACGAGAAAGAGTTTGTGCGGGTGCTGGATCGCGCATTCGAATTCGCTGAATCGAAGGACTACCTCGTCACCCTCGGAATCGAGCCGACAGAGCCGAATACCGGCTACGGATATCTCCAGCTCGGGCGCGAGCTGGAGCCGGGTGTCATCGCCGTCGACCGATTCCTCGAAAAGCCTTCCCGGGAAAAAGCGGACGCATTTCTCCGCGCCGGAACATATGCCTGGAACGCCGGGATCTTCGTGTGGCGCGCGAGCGTTTTTCGTAGCGAGATGCAAAGCGCCGCGCCGGAAATTGCCGCGGTCACCCGCGAGAATTACGAACAGATGCCGTCGGTCTCCATCGATTACGCGCTGATGGAAAAGGCGTCACGCGTGGCTGCGATCCGGGGCGATTTCGGCTGGTCGGATGTCGGCTCGTTCGAAGCGCTCGAGCGCGTTGGCGTCGACGTCGCGGCTCTGCTCAATCGCTGAAAATCGCCGACGCGTTCTCCCACAACACTTTCTTCTCGATTGACTCGCCGTAGCCGAGGGCGCGGAAGTCATCGATGTTTTTTCGGAGCGAGGTTACTCCGGGCGCCGGCCAGTCGGTTCCCCACAGAATCTTGTCCGCGATCTCGGCGAGGCGTGGGACGTATCGCGGCAGGAGCTTCGGCGGAATCCCGGAGAGATCGAGATGCACGTTCGGATGGCGTCGCGCCAGAAAAAACGCGGTCTCGCCATACAGCGGACGCCCGCAGTGTGCGAGGATGATCGGAATCCTCGGGAAATCGACCGCCACGTCGTCGATCGGCATCGGATCGGCGTACACGTTGCGCGCGCGTGGAAAAATCGAAGTGCCGGTGTGGAACATGATCGGCACCTGACGAACGTTACATTCCTGATACAGCTCAGCCAGCTGTGGCAGCTCGTTGCGGTAGGCGTTCGGCGAGAATTCCTGATGCGGCGGATGGATCTTGATCATGCGAACGCCATGGTCGAGAACGCGCTGTATTTCGCCGCGCACATCGCGTTCGTGACGCGGATTGACGGAGCCGACCGGCAGGAGGCGATCGCGGTGGTCGCGGGTGAAATCGGCGATCCAATCGTTGACGTCGCGCGTGAAGCCCATGACATTCGGAGCGACATAGTTGATGCAGCAGACGCGCTCGACATCGTTGTTGTCCAGGAAGCGGAGCAGGCTTTCGGGGCTGGAGAGGATTTCTTTGGCGCCGGCGTGGGAGGAGTCGTCGATCATCGCCAGCGCATCGGGCCGCACCATCGACCACGGCTGCACATGGAGATGCACATCAAAAACACGCACGGCGCGATGTTACTCGCGCCGTGCCTGGATTCTCACTGCAAGAACGAGGTCTAGTGCTCCATTTCCGAGGGTCGGCGATTCACGTTGCGGTCCTCGCTCGAATCCCGGTCACTCTCGATTTCGTTTTCGATGTTGCTTGAACGTCCCTTGTCGCCCTGCATGTCACCAGGCTGGCTGCGGCTCGGCTCGTTGTCCCAACTGTCCGAGCTGCTGTCACCCTTTTCGAAGCTGCTTTCAGAATCACTGCGGTTCAGGTCTTTTTCTCGGTCATTGTTGTCCATTGCACGCCTCCATTAGTAAGGTTGCGGCCGCTCGCGCGGCTATAGTTATTACTGCAACGGCGATGCCTGAATCGCGCTTAAAAATGAGCGAGTTAGCGCATTTCAAAGACAACCGAGATCGTATAAGCGAGCTCACGCGTGCCGCTCTCCACCGGCACCTGACTGATCGCTTCCGCCTTGGCAGCCATCACCCCAACCGGCATCGGGCGCGGAGGCGGAGCCATTTCCGCCCCTTCGGTGATCATCATGGCGCGACCGAGCGTGCGCCCTGCTGCTTGTGCGAGCAAGGCCGCCTTTCCGTGGGCGTCATCAAAAGCGGCCTTCAACCCCTGATCGCGTCCGCGGGAGGGATCGGAGACCTCGAAGTTGAGACCCGACGTTTCATTCACGCCGGCGTTGAGCGCGACCTGCAGCAGTCGTCCGGCTGCGATGTCTTTCTTCGTCACCACAACTGAATTCGACGCCTGATATCCGACAACCCGCGGCGGTTGTCCCTGTTCGTAGACCTGCTGCGGATAGATCGAGAAATTGGAAGTGCGGATCTCCTGATCGGTCGCCCCCCCCTTTTTCAGCGCCGCGATCACGCTGGCGATCTTCGCGTTGTTCTGATTGACGGCTTCCTCAACCGTCGGCGCCGTCGTTTGCACGCCGGAGGTGAAACTGAAACGATCGGGGGTCAGCGTCGTCTTTCCTGTGCCGGTGACGCTGATCGTCTCCGCTGTTGCGATTTCGCGCGGCGGTTGCGTCACGGTTTGCGCCGCCATCGGCGCGGCAAGCAGCAAGAGCGAGAGAAATCTTTTCATGCAACCTCCTGGTTGAGCAGATCGAGACAGTGGCCGATCCCAACGATAAAGTTCCGGGCCAGCCCGCCGGACGATACTACGTCGACTCGCAATGTATCGATTGCGACCTCTGTCGTGAGACCGCGCCTGCAAACTTCATCCGCAACGATGAGCAGGGGTTCTCGTACGTGTTCAAGCAGGCGGAGACCTCGGAAGAAGAGACGCTGTGCAAAGACGCGATGGACAACTGTCCTGTCGAAGCTATTGGTAATGACGGATGAAGGCGTCGGGCGTCAGTCGTCCGGCCCGACGCCTGCTTCAATGCGTTTTCTTGTCGACGCTGACCTGATCATGCCAGTCGTCGGCCAGCAGCACCTCGATCAACTCCTGCAGCTCTTCCATGTGGAAGGGCTTCGTCAGCGCAGCCGTCATGTTGTTGCCCTTCGTGATCGTGAGGATGTCGCCCTTTCCTGACGCGACCACAACCGGCGTCTGCTTCCCCTGCGCGAGATACCATGCGATCCATTCTTCACCCGACATTCCGGGGAGATTGAGATCGAGCAGGATCAGCCGCGTATCGGGATGACTCTGCAGGAGGCTTATCCCTTCGACCGCGCCGGCAGCGGAGAGCACTTCGTAGCCGCGCTTCTGAAGAAACGCCTTGTAGAGAGAAAGCACTTCCGGATCGTCTTCAATCGCGAGGATCTTGTTCGACTTCTGTCGGCTCTCCAGAATCATCGGCGGTCTCCTTCTGCCGGACTGATGCGATTTCCATGCTAACCTCCCGCTCGCATGGGCGCTGTTTCCTGGCTGCTTTCGGCGCTCGCTGTTTTTGCCATTGCGAGGATCATTCCGGCAGGACGGCGCATGGATTATTTGCGCGAATTGCTCGTCGTTTTGATGGCGGCAACAGTCTTTGGAGCGATCGCGACAGCGCTCGATTTTGGCGGATGGCGCGCCCTCGACTGGCGCTCCTCGATCTTCGTCCTCCTCGGCGCCATGATCGCCGTCGGCTGCTATCGCGCAGTCCGTCTCGCGCGCGCCTGAATGCTGCGTGCGCTCGTCACGCTTCTCCTCCTCTTTTTGAATCTGCTCCTCTTCGGGATTCCGGTGGTCATCGTCGGCATCGCGAAATTCGCTGTGCACATGACCGCTCCCCGATCGCGTCTTCGGACACGCATCATCCTGCTGTCGAGTGCGATCGCCGAGCAGTGGGTCGCGATGAACAGCCGGATCTTCGGGCTGATGCTGCCGACGCGCTGGGACGTCGCCGGCATCCCGGAAGCCATGCCGCCCGGCGGCCGGTACCTGATCATCAGCAATCACGTTTCGTGGGTCGATATCTTCACGGTTTTTCGTGTATTTCATCGAAAGGCAGCGTTCGTTCGTTTCTTTCTCAAACAACGATTGATCTTTTTTCCGGTCGTCGGCCAGGCGTGCTGGGCGCTCGAGTTTCCGTTCATGCGCCGCTACTCGGCGGATGAATTGCGGCGGCATCCTGAAAAAAGAGGGCGCGATCTCGAGACCACGCGCCGCGCCTGTCAGCGGTATCGGCACATTCCGGTCGCGATCCTGACCTTCCTCGAAGGAACGCGTTTTTCAGAAGAGAAACGCGCCGATCAGGATTCGCCATACGCACATCTGCTCCGTCCGCGCGTCGGCGCCATCGCCTTCGTCCTCGCCAGCCTCGGCGACCAGCTCGACGCGATGATCGACGTGACCATCGCCTATCCTCGCGGAGACGTGACGATGTGGCAGTTCCTGACCGGAAAAGTGCAGACGATTGTAGTGCGCGCGCGGCGGCTCGACGTCCCGGCGGAGTTCTACAACGCCGAGATCATCGAGCCTGGTCCGGCTCGCGATCGATTCAAAGCGTGGATCGAATCGATCTGGCGCGAAAAAGACGCGTTGCTCGCTACTTCAGTTTGAAGCCTGCCGGAATGGCAACGGCATCGGCGGAAGCGCTGGTCGAAGCCTTGAGCAGCTCGTGATTCGAATCGAGCATCGTGCCGCGCGTTGCTCCGCTCTCATCTTTCTGCCGCCGCTGCTTCATGCGGCCGAGGAGTCCGCCGATGGCGCCGGCGGGAGATGAGGATTGGGATTGCGACGACGAATCCGGATTTGTTCCGGCCACCGACTCGAACGTCATCTTGGTGCGGATGGCCGTCCCTTCGAATTTGGATTGCCGGTCGTTGAAAGCCTTCATCGCTTTCGCGAAGGCCGGAGTGGCCGCCACCATGGCCGCCATCTGCTGCATGTCGCCGATCAGAGCGTCGCCATAGACCTTCTGGAGGAATCTGCGTTCGAAGTCTGCGAGCTCGCGCATCGCGGGAACGCGCGGGCCCATCCACATGTCGGATGTCATCACGAAACCACCCGATTCCTCCAGCTTCTTGCCTTTCTCATGAACGGTGACGGTCGCGATTTCTTCGTGCGTGTTCCAGCCGTTGATCGTTTCTTTGTTTCCAGTCGACTTCAGCGAGAAGTCCACTTCGTATTCCGGTCCTTCATTCTTGTCTGCGCTCCTGGTGGTTTTCTGCTCGCGCTCTTTTGCGCGCGCCTTCGCGTCCTGGTACTCCTTGCGCAGCTCGTCGAAGGTCTTGACCGTGTAAGTGCGGTCTTCGTAGTCGACGTAATAGATCTTCTGCTGGTCGAGATCGACGATCTCGCCGTTGTCGCCGCTGCGGCTGCTCTTGCGGTTCTTGCGAATCGCAACGTCGGTGACAATGCCTTCATGTGTGGCTTTGCGGCCGAACACGTTGATGACGCTGCCGAGGGCGCCGCCGAAGTGGAGTTGGGTCTTTTGCTGGATCGAAGCATCAGCAAATGCCGCCGGTGCGGAAAGAATTGCAGCGATCAATAGAGTGAGAAATGCGCGCATGGAGGGTCCTTCCGAAATTATTTGATTGCGCGAGGCTAACGTCAGGCCGCCTCGACTGTCAATGATCGCGGTCAAAGTACGAAAAACTTCGTTGACACTACGACAAACTTCGTATAAATTCCGTCGTAGTAAGAGGTGACCTTATGGTTGACCGCCAGCCGCCCCGTCCTACCGATGCTGAACTCGCGATCCTCGCCGTCCTGTGGGAACGCGGACCGAGCACGGTCCGCGACGTTCATGACGAGCTGAATCGCCACACCCCGACCGGCTACACCACCGTGTTGAAGCTGTTACAGATCATGACCGAGAAGGGACTCGTCGTTCGCGACGAGGCCCAGCGGGCGCATATTTACGAATCGCGTTACAGCGAGCAGAAAACGCAGCGCCAGCTTCTGTCCGATCTCGTCGACCGCGCATTCGGCGGTTCATCGGCCAAGCTGGTAATGCAGGCGCTTTCCGGACGCAAGGCCAATCCCGATGAATTGAATTTACTTCGAAATCTTCTCGATCGTCTCGAAGGAGAAACGAAATGACGGGCATGGAAATGATCCTGGCGGGACCGCTCGGAAAAGCGATTGGCTGGGCGTTGGTGCATTTGCTGTGGCAGGGCGTTCTGGTGGCGGCGATTCTCGCGGCGACGCTGGCGCTGCTGCAGCGGCAGAACGCAAACGCGCGCTATCTCGCCTCCTGCGGAGCGCTCATTCTCCTGGTTGCCCTCGGCATCGCAACCGGATATCGCGCTTACGATCCGGGCGCGGCGCCGGCGATGCCGGCCGCTGTTGCCGCATACATTCAAGACAGCTCGAGCGATACGACAGTCACCGAGCCACAGTCCGTGGCAGCGACTGAAGCGCCCGCTCCTGCCTCGACGACATGGCAGGATTTCTTTGTCTCGGCCGTGACGATCGCAAACGCGCACCTCGCGCAGATCGTGGCCATCTGGCTGCTGGGCGTTGTCCTTCTTTCCACACGCCTGATCGTCGGCTGGATCGGCGCGCATCGCCTGACCACACGACGCTCGCACCAGGCCGGCAGCCAGTGGATTCGATCTTTGCATCGCATCGCGGATTCGCTGCGGCTTCGGCGTTCGATCACGCTTCTCGAATCGGCAGCTGTCGAGGTCCCGACGGTCATCGGCTGGTTGCGGCCGGTGGTCTTGCTGCCGGTCGCGTCGCTGTCGGGACTATCCGTTCAGCAGATCGAAATGGTCCTGGCGCATGAGCTGGCGCACATTCGCCGGCACGACTTCATCGTCAATCTGATGCAGTCGGTCATCGAGACTCTTCTTTTCTATCACCCGGCCGTGTGGTGGATTTCGAACCGCATCCGCATCGAACGCGAACACTGCTGCGACGATCTCGCGGTGGCCGTGTTCGGCGATCCGGTCCAGTACGCCCGCGCGCTGACGCGATTCGAAGAGTTGCGTCTCGACGCGCAGAGCGTCGTCGCCGCGAACGGCGGATCGCTCATCTCGCGTATCCATCGCCTCGTCATCGCTCGCGCAGAATCGGCGAACTGGTCTTCGCGCTGGGCTGCCGGAGCCGCGCTCATCGCTGTCGTCGCGGTGATGCTCATCGCACCCACTCTTCCGCTCTTCGCGAATCGCGATGAGCAGACTCCCAAACCGGCTCCCGCTCCTTCTCCGGCGTCACAACCGGCTCCGGACAAAATGAACGAGAAGGACAAGGACAAGAAAGAGTGCGACAAGACGGACGCCACGGTCGAAGTCGACGCCGAAAATGCGATGACCGATGAATCGGACGATCCGGAAATCGTTGATGAAAACTCCGACGAGCCGCCGATGCCGCCGATGCCGCCGATGCCGGCGCTGGCGCCGATGGCGCCGATGGCAGTAGTCCGTCCCGTCATCGCACCGCGCGTGAGAATCGCGCCCATGGTCGCTATGAATCTCGACGGAGTCGTCGCTGAAGCGATGGAGCAGGTCGAAGTCACCCCGATGCCGGGACAGCGCCAACGACGCAAGATCGGGGAAGGCGGAAAGTTGTCGGTCGACGATCTGATCGCGCTGCGCACTGCCGGCGTCGATCCGAAATACATCGAAGAGATGCGCAGCGTCGTCGGCGATCTGTCGCTCGATGATCTCGTCTCGATGCGGATTCAAGGCGTCACGCCGGCTTACATCAAAGAGATGGCGAGCGCAGGTTATCCAAAACTCACGGCGCGAGAATTGATCTCCATGCGCATTCAGGGTGTTTCGCCGAAATACGTTGCCGATCTCGCGAGCGCCGGTTACAAGAACATCGCGGTGCAGGACCTGGTCGCGATGCGGATTCAGGGCGTCAACGCCGATTTCGTGAAGTCGCTGGCTGACGCCGGCTACTTGAACCTTTCACCCAAAGAGTTGATTCGCTTGCGCGTGAGCGGCGTCGACGCCGATTTCATCCGCGAGCTGTCGAAGTACCGAACGAAGTAACACATCCATTTTCTTACTTTGGAGGCTGATATGCGCCGGTCCCTGCTCTACGTGTCCCTGCTCGTCCTTGCCCTGCCGGTCGCCGCTTCGGCGCAGATTCGCGGCGCATGGTCCGCTCTCGTCAAAGGCGACCGCGTGCATCTGAATATGACGCGCGTCAACAGCAACTGGGGGCGAACACTCCCCAGGACTGATTTCGCGATCCCGGACGACGCGATGAGCTCCGCGGTCGAGACGCCGGTGCACTTCGCGTTCAACCGCGACGCGGGCGCGATCGACTTCACCGGCACTTTTCAGAATGGCGAAGGCGTCGGACGCTTTTCATTTGCGCCCAGCCGCTCCTACCTGGCGACGCTGCAATCCCTCGGGGTGTCCACCGACTCGAACATCGACGACGATGATCTCTTCTCGCTCGCGATGCACGACGTCTCCACGGCCTTCATTCGCGACATGCAATCCCTCGGATACAAAGAGAATCTCGATCAGTACATCGCGTTCCGCATTCACGGCGTCTCGCCCGAATTCGTTCGCGAGCTTCGATCGCTCGGATACGACAAACTCGACGCCGATAACCTCGTGGCGTTCCGCATTCATGGCGTCACCACCGATTTCGTTCGCGAGCTCCGGACGATGGGATACGACAAGCTCGACGCCGACAACCTCGTGGCGTTTCGCATTCACGGCGTCACGTCGCAATTCGTCCGCGACATGAAGGTTCTCGGATACTCGCTCGACGCCGACGATCTGGTGGCGTTCCGCATTCATGGCGTCACCGGCGAATTCTCTAAAGCGATGAAGGAGCTCGGCGTCAAGGATCTGGCGGCCGATCAACTCGTGGCGATGCGGATTCACGGCGTCTCCACCGACTACGTCCGCGAGCTTCACGACCTCGGCTACACCGGCCTGGCCTCGGATGATCTCGTCTCGATGCGCATCCACGGCGTGACGACGCGATTCATTCGCGAGCTCGCCGACGCCGGCTATCACAACATCCCGGTCGAGAAGCTCGTCGAGATGAAGATTCACGGCATCGACGCGACGATGCTTCGCGTGAAGTAGTCAGTGGCGGATCGCACGCGACCGTCCCCGCGCTGTCGGACGCCAGCCGAGCTTAACGACCTCGAAGTCGGAAGCCGTCAGCGCAGCGAATGCCGGGTTGAGGACGTCGTTGTCCCAGCTAGTGTCGTACGTTCCGCTGATGTACATGTCCGTGCCATTGTCGGCGACGATGAGGCCGTAGGTTTTCATCGCCTGAAAAATTCTTCGGACCGGCTCGGCAAACGCGGAGATGTCCTTGCTCCCCTTCAGTCGCAGGCGCGCGCCCATCGGCAAAGCTCCACTGGTCGAGCCGGCGCGGTGTGACCCCGGGAAAACGTAGCCGTTCGAGCTGCGAACGGTGAAGCGAAACCCGTGGCGGATCGGCGCGCTCCCGAAGACTTCGTCATAGCGAACCAAACCCGGAAGGATCTCGAGACCGGCGGCGTCAGCGCTCGTCCAGCCATCGGGACGCTGCGTATTCGAGTCGAGTGGAAACACCGCACCTGATCCCGCCTCCCACCTCCCCGTCCACCGGAGAGCGTAGAGCTCGTAGAGAATGCGATTGTCGCGATCGACGATGAGCATGTGGCGATCGCCATCCGCTCGCGGGTCGTTCCCCGCGAGCCCGCCTTCGATCCACCTTTGCTCCGACTTCGCCTGCTCGGGGATCGGATAGCCGGGCGGGCGGCCGGGGGCGCCGGGATCGCTTTCGTCGTCGTAGTCGAAGACGACCGGAACGAGCGGCTGGCTGCCGGCGACGACGATGTACGGCATGCCGTAAATGGGTGCAGACGGGACGCCGCTCTCGCCGCCGAAATCGGGATGGAGCCGCTTCGACGCTCCGATGAAGTTGATGTAGGCAGTGCTGTTGGCATCGACCGGCGCGGAACTGATATCGACATTCCACCAGTGATCGGCGGGAAAGAGCGGCAGAGGTCCCGGCAAATCGCCGCCGCGGACCTGCCCGCGCAGTTCCATCCGTATGGTGAAAACAATGATGATCAGAGTTACCAACTTATTGCGCGGCATAGTGCATATTCTCTCCTGCAATTGGTGGTGGTTTTGGAATTCGTCTTGGTACAAATAACCGTGTCTTCGCGAGCTGCCGGTTTGTCGAGGATGCTCCACGGTGATCGCAAGAGTGGGCGTGAACGTCGCGGTTTGATTGTGCAGACTTTAACTGTTCCCGATCTCAACACCGGCTTCGCTGCCTGGCGCACCGACATGCGCATCTTCAACCGACCAGCACACCGCAGTTCGTCACGCTGAACTTCTATCCGCAAAACAGCAGTGACGCGCCGAAGATGGCTGCGATGACGATCAATCCGGGAGGTCAGAAAACTCGACGACACGATGGGCTCGGTCTTCGGACTCTCCAACACCACCGGCGGCCCGACTCCGCTGGTGATCACGGGACGCACTTTCAACTTCACGCCGAACGGAACGTTCGGGCAGTTCATCCCGGCTGTCACGTCCGCCGATGTAGTCGGCAAAGGCGATCGGGGGCTACAGATTCTGCAGGCCGAGGATTCGGTGCGTTATCGGACGAACCTCGGAATTGCGGTGGTCACCGGCAAGCCCGCGACCGTCGAGGTGCGAGTCATCCTGCCCGATACGAAGATCTCGCCCAGCACGCAGATCCCGATTCCGGCGAACGGATTGGTGCAGATGCCCGTGATCCAAAGCCTTGGTCTGTCGAACGTGTACAACGCGCGCATCAGCCTGCGCGTTGTAGATGGCGACGGAAAGATCAGCGCGTATCGATCGGTGATCGATCAGATCACCCAGGCTCCGACCTACATTCCCGCGCAGAAGTGAGTGCATGGAGCACCGCCCTCAACCGGTGCTCCAACTTTTCCGAAAACGGCTTGTACTCAGATCATGGACTGACTGTACAATTCTGGTCTGTCCAAATAACCGATTTTAAGTCGCGGCCCTGTGGAGGATGCTCGCCTTGCCTAAGAACTCGATTCTGAAGCTGTCGCTTGGATGCTCGTTGTTCGTCGTCGGCGTGATGCTCGGCGCGATCTTTCTCGTTGGCGCACCGGAGGCCGATGCCGCGGTCTACACGCTCAGCGGCTCATGCACACCAGCTGCGACATCGACTTGCGTTTGGAATAACCCAGCTATCTGGTCTCCGAATACAGGCGGCTACCCGGGATCAGCTGCCGGAGATACGGCAGCCCTTAACAGCGGACTCGGCGTCACAGTCACCACCGTCGTCCCGAACGGAGTCATCCTGAGCTACAACTTCTCCGGCAATATGGTCCACGTTGCGGCCGGCTCGCTGCAGATCGAGGCATCGAGCACGTTTGGATCAGGCGGAAACACGATCGACGTCAATGGCGGCGCGCTGACGCTCAACAGCGGCGGCGGTTTCAGCCTCCCATCCGGTAACACGCTCCAGATGAGCTCCGGTACTACGACAAATCTCGGAGTCTTCAACGTCTTCGGGACGGTCACCGTTACCGGCGGCACGTACACAGGCACTGGCGGACAAACCAATGTCGCCACCGGCGGAGTGTTCAATCTCAACGGCGGAACGCTGACCACTCCGAACATGTCACTCAACGGCGGCGCCGCGCCACCGGGAACACTGAATTGGGGCGGCGGCACGATCAATGGAACAGGGTTTCTCCAAGTCGGCGGCGGCACACCGAAAGCCATTGTCAACCTGACCGGTGCCAACGGCGTGATGACGTTGAATAAAGTTCAGTTGCTCAACGTCGGAACGGTCAACTTCTCGTCTCCTGTCAATTCCCTGGACCTGGTCAACGGCGGCAACATCAGCAGCGGCGGCCTCGGGTCCTTCCTTCTCCAGGCCGATGCGGCGATCATCAGCTCGGACGCCACCGGCTATTTCTCGAACGGCGCGACGTTGCAGAAAACCGCTGGCACCACATCTCCGATCAATGTCCAGTTTGAAAACACCGGAACAGTGACGTTCGGTCCGACGGGGCTCGGTATCTCGTTCAACCGCGGCGGCACGCACACCGGCACCTTCTCGATGCCCACCGGAAACTCGCTGTCGTTCAACGGATTGCAAACCTTCAACCCCGGCTCGAATTTCACCGGCAGCGGTCCGAACACCGTGACGATCGTCGGCGGAACGTTCCAGGAGAATACCGATCTGACGATTCCGGCCAACGTGAGCAACTCGGCCACGCTACAGTTCAGCGGCGGCATCACCGGCACGCACACGCTGAACATCACCGGCAACTACGCGCAAACGGGCTCCGGTACGTTGAATGTGAAACTGAATGGATCGACCCCGGGCACGCAATACGATCAAATCATCGCAACCGGTACGGCGACCTTGAACGGCACGCTGAACGCGACGCTCGGTTTCGTTGCCAGCGTCGGACAAACGTTCGACATCATTAAAGACACCACCACCGCCGGCGATTTCGCGGCGACGAACTTCACAAACTGCTGCGGCGTAGTTCTACAGGAAATTCCGAAGCCGCCAACCGGGCAGCCGCAAGTCCGGCTGCAGGCGGTCGCCCCTCCGCTCAGCGCGGATATGGCGATTCTGAAGACCGGCCCTGCGTCGGTCAACAATGGCCAGAATGCAACCTACACCGTGAAAGTTGGCAACGGCGGACCCGATCCGGCGACCAACGTCGTCGTCACCGACACATTCAGCGGCGGCACGTTCGTTTCGGCCACCGCGACAGGAGGCGGGACTTGCTCAGGGATCTCCAGCCCCTTCACTTGCAGTTGGGCATCGATCGCGAACGGAGTAAGCCAATTCATTACCGTCGTTCTGAAGGCCAACGGCTCTCCCGGACCGATGAACAACACCGCCAGCGTGACGGCAAATGAGCCCGATCCAGGTCCCGGCGTCAACAGCTCCTCCGTAAGCACCACGGTGAATCCGTCCGCCGATCTCGGCGTCGGCGCGAGTCCGTCGGTGGTCTCCCCCAACGCCGCGTCGCCCGAGAGCTGGACCGTCACCGTCACCAACGTCGGGCCCGATGCCGCGAGCGGTGTCAGCGTCAACGTCTCGCTCTCCGCGGGAACGCTGCTGAACGCGTCGGGTGTCGGCTTCACCTGCACGAATACCACAACGACCGCGAACTGCACGATTCCGTCGATCGCTGCGAGCAGCTCTGCAAGCTTCACGGTCAACGCCACCACGCCGAATCAGGGCGGCAGCATGAATCTGACCGCCAATGTCAGCGCGACGACGTTCGATCCTTCGGCGGCCAACAACACGACCACCGTCGGCGTGACCGTCACGCCGGTTGCCGATCTGCAAATCACCAAGACTTCCACATCGCCGATCGTCGCCGGTGGCTCGGCGAGCTACGCGATCTCGATCTTCAACGCCGGACCGTCCGATGCTGCGACACCGACGGTGAGCGACGCCCCTCCTGCCGGCTGGACGTTGACTTCGGTCAGCGGCGGCGGATGCACAACGTTGCCATGCACGCTCGCCGATGTCATCGCCTCAACGACTGTCACGATCAACGCGACGTTCTCCGTTCCGTCCAACGCCAGCGGCTCGGTCACAAATGCGGCATCGGTCTCGTCGCCGACATTCGATCCGGCCACTCCCAATACGGCTTCCGTCGCCGGTACCGTCGTCCAGAAAGCGGATCTGTCGGTGACCAAGACGGGGACGCTTTCCGGAAGCACCATGACGTACAACATCACCGTGACCAACAACGGTCCGTCGGACGCGAGTGGCGTCTCGCTCAGCGATCCGCCTCCGACCGGCTTGACGTTCGTGTCGGCCACCGGCGGCTGCGCAACGTTGACGCCCTGCAACCTCGGCACGATGACATCGGGCCAGACGAAGTCCATTACGGCGGTCTACACAGTCGGCTCGTCTGCGCCGAATCCGATCGTCAACACGGCCAGCGTTTCGTCCGCGACTCCCGATCCGGTTGCCGCCAACAATTCCGCGTCGACCTCGACGTCAATGGCGCCGGTATGTCCGACTGCCGCGCCGGCGAACTTGTCGCCAGCGAACAACGCGACAAACGTTTCGACCAGCACCACGCTTTCGTGGAGCAACGTCGGCGCGGGCAGCTACAAAGTCTTCTTCGGCAAAGCCGGTACCGGCTGTCAGACTCTGATCGCGAACGTCGGGCAGACTTCGCTTGCGGTCGGCGGACTCGATCCGGGAACGGTTTACGAGTGGCGCGTCGAAGCGACTTCGAACGGCTGCACGACTTTCACGTCGTCGTGTCAGAGATTCACGACGTTCTCCGCCTGCCCGGCTACACCGCCGACGCTCATCTCGCCGGCCGGCGGCACCGTCAGCGGAACAACCACGTTCTCGTGGTCGTCCGTGCCGGGCGCGGTCGATTACAAACTCTTCGTCAACAACAATCTCGCGACGACAACAACGGCCACCAGTTTCGGTCCGGTCAGCATCAGCACCGGGCCGGTGAGCTGGTACGTCGTCGCCGAGTTCAATGGCGGATGCGGACCGCTGCAATCGCAGACAGCGACGTTCAACGGCTGCAATATCGCCGATGCGCCGCTGCCATCGATCGTCGCCAACGCTGTGTCAGGCCAGGGTTACGACTTCAAATTCACCATTCCGCTCGGCACGACGCAGTCCGAAGTGCAGGAGTCGACCGATCCAGGGTTTGGGATGGGGACGACGAATACGCAGACGACGATGTCCAACACCGTCCGTTTCCAGCACACGATCAACACGCCGACGGCGTTCTACTATCGCGTCCGCGCGTTCCTTCCGTGCGCAAACGGCTTCACCGCCTACTCGGTCATTGTCCGGGTTGTGCTCGCACCGTTCGTCGCGCCGACGAATCCCAACATCACGGTGCCGGCCGGCAACAGCGGCCTGGTCGAGATTCCGGTGCACATCAATGGGTTCCCCGGTCAGTCGCTTCCATTCACTGCGACGCTCGACAACAAGCCGTGGCTCCGGAGCGTGCGGCCCGCGAGTGGTGTGCTGCCGCCGGAAGGCCTCGATTTCATCGTCACCGCCGACATCACCGGTCTGCCGAACGGCACGTTCACCGGCACGGTCATCCTGCTGGTCACCACTTCAGCGATCGGCGGCAACATTCACGAGCAAGGTGTGACGCCGGTCAGTGCGCCGGTGTCGGTCAGCCTCGTTACGGCCGTGACGCCTCAGCGGAGCGGAACTCCGCCCGCAACCGCAGTGATCATCCCCTCGGTTGGTCATCTCGACGGCATCAGCTCGCACTGGCAGTCGGACGTGCGCGTCGCGAACACTTCGCAGCAAAGCGTGAAGTATCAACTGACGTTCACGCCCGATGACATCGCGAAAGGCGTGAAGCAGACGATCATCGACGTCAACGCCGGTGTCACCACCGCGCTCGATGACATCATCAAGACCTGGTACGGCGTCGGCTCGCTCGGCGAAACTGCGAACGGCGTCCTCGAGATCCGTCCGGTCGACAGCCCCGGAAAAGGCGCTCCGGAAAACGACGACGTCAGTGTGTCGCTGGCGACCATCGCCTCCAGCCGCGCATACAACGTCACGGCGCAGGGCACGTTAGGCCAGTTCATTCCGGCGCTGCCGTTCTCGGGCTTCATCGGCCGCGCGCTCGACAATGCGCATGCCGCGACAGTTCTCGGCCTGCAGCAGATCGCACAGAACAACGACTTCCGCACCAACCTCGGCATCGTCGAGGCGTCCGGTCAGCCGGTTTCCGTGCTCGTGTCGGCATTCGATTCCAGCGGCACCAGGCTGCTCGACTTCCCGCTCGATCTGAAAGGCAACGAGCAGCGGCAGCTCAACTCATTCCTCGCGCAGAACAAGATCTCGCTCAGCGACGGTCGCTTCGAAGTGAAGGTCACCAGCGGCGAAGGCAAAATCACTACGTATGCCTCCGTCATCGACAACAAGAGCGGCGATCCGCTGCTCGTTTCAGGAGTGCCTCTCGGACAGAACGCATTCGATCATTTCGTGCTGCCCGGCGTGGCCGATCTCAACACCGGCTTCGCCGCGTGGCGCACCGACATGCGGCTGTTCAATCCGACCACCTCGCCGCAGTTCGTGACGCTGAGCTTCTACGCGCAGAACAGCACGGCTGCGCCGCAGATGACCTCGATGACGATCAATCCAGGTGAAGTGAAGAAGCTCGACAACATGCTGTCGTCAGCCTTCGGATTGACGAACGTCGGCGGCGCGGTGCATGTGACGACCAACGCGGCCACGCCGCTCGTGATCTCCGGACGGACGTTCAATCAGACGTCGGCCGGAACCTTCGGCCAGTTCATCCCCGCGGTGACCGCGGCCGATGCGGTCGGTAAGTCGGATCGCGCGCTGCAGATTCTGCAGGCCGAGGATTCGGTGAGGTACCGGACGAACGTGGGAATTGCGGAGGTCACCGGCAAACCGGCAACCGTCGAGGTTCAGGTGATCCTCCCCGATTCGAAGATCGCGCCGACCACGCAGATTCCGATTCCGGCCAACGGATTCATCCAGTTGCCGCTGATTCAGAGTTTCGGACTGTCGAATGTCTACAACGCGCGCATCAGCCTGCGCGTCGTGGACGGCGATGGAAAGATCAGCGCGTACGGATCGGTGATCGATCAGATCACGCAGGATCCGACGTTCATTCCGGCGCAGAAGTAATCGACCATGCGTGAGGGCCGGCGCCTAGCCGGTCCTCACGTTGTTGATCAGCGCCTCCATGTGATCGAGATAGCGCTGCAACGCGCGACGTCCGGCCGCGGTCAGCGAGTATTCGGTCCGCGGGACGCGTCCTTCGAATGATTTCTTGCAGTTGAGGTAATTCGCTTCTTCGAGTTTGCGCGTGTGGACGCTGACGTTGCCGTCCGTCGTCTTCAGAATCCCTTTCAACTCGTTGAACGTCAGAGTGGGATTCACGGCCAGCGCGCTGACGATCGCCAGCCGCGTTTTCTCGTGGATCAGCCGGTCGAAATCCGGAATCGATGTTTCAATCGGTTTGACTGCCCGTTTTGCCGCCGCTTTAGCCGCCATAGTTCCTCGCGATAATTAGTCCGAAAATGATGTGCAATCCGCCGAAGGCGGCGCCGAGGAGCAGGTTGCCGACGGCGAGCGGGACAAAGGCAGCCAGAAGGCCGATAGTCATGAAGCAGACTCCCATGACCGGAATCACACGCAGTGAAAACGCGCCGCTGCTCACGAACGCGACGCCGTACAGCAGCATCCACACCGAAGGCAGCGGCTCGAGTGTGCCGCCTCGGACGATCGCGAATGTGAGCACTGCGCCGGCGATCATCGGCGCGAAGTAGCTGATGAAGAACCGCCGCGCGGCTCCCGACATGAATGGCGTTCCGGCCCGACTCCCCTTCCACCACATCGCCACCCCGCCGATCACCGCCGCAACCACCGCCTCGGCCAGCCACGTGATGAGCCATCGCCGCGGGTTCCAGGCCGTCATCGGCTCCGCGATGGCGGTCGTGGCCAGCGCGGTCAGCCCGATGACGAATCCACCCCACCCGGGAATCGATGTGAACGCGCTGGCGCGCTCCATGGCGTCGCGGATGTAGCGCAGATTGTCGACCGCTTGATCGCGGAGCGCGTCGGGCATCGGCTCAATGATACGCGAAAAAGTACTTTACACTTTTTGGAGCTTGAGCTGCTTTAGAAATTCTTCGAGCGGGACGTAGTGCTCGTTCTCGCGCAGGATATTGCGCCGGATCGTCAGCGGATGCGTTTCGAACGCACCTTGCAGCAGGATGTCTCCGCGAATCGATTGCACGTCGTACATGCAGACGACCACCGCCGGCAGATTGGCCACCGCACCGGTCACGCGCGCTTCGAATTCCAGAATGTCCTTGTCATCGGGCCATTTCTCGCGTCCCCATCCGATGTTTCCGAGGAGGCGGATCATTCGCGCGCCGCCTTCGATCGCCTTCGTGAAGTCGGCACCGATCCGCGCCAGCATCTCTTCTCCCGACGATGCCCCCGTCAGAATCGAGAGCCGCCCATCGAGCTTGAGCCTGTCGCAATCGAACTCGCGGCACAACAGCTCTTCCAGGACGCGATTGTTGGCCTCGTCGTAACCGAAGATGACGCAGTAGTCTCCTTCGCGGATGCCGACAGCGAGGAATCCGACCGCAGCGCGGAACTCGTCATCGGTCTCCCAGAAATAGGCGACGTGATCGCCGGGAGCAAGGTACTGTTCCTTGATTCCTAACTCGACTGCGCTGTCAAATTTGATGGACCGGAGCATCTACTGGGAAGCAGCGTTGCAATCGACAAACCACCACGTCTCGACGCCGCGCGTCACGATCGCAATCGGATAATCGGCGCCGGCTCGCACTTCCTGCAGAATCGGACGCTTGCTTGCGCCGGCGGCGATCACCATACGCAGCGCCGCGTCGCGAATCACGTCCCTGGTCAGTGTGACACGCCAGCTGTTGAGCTTCGGAACGTGCACGGCTGTCGCGATGCGATCGTCGACATCCAGCGCCGTCGTGCCCGGAAAGAGTGAGGCCGTGTGTCCGTCGTCGCCGATGCCGAGGGAAACGATATCGAGGCGGTCGAGGCCGAAGTCGCGCCATTCGCGCTCGAATTCGTCGGCGGTTTCGGCCGGATCGTTCAACTCGGTGCGAAATCGAAGGAAGCGATGCAGGTCCGCCTTTCCGCGCGCGAAGAGTGTCTTCTCGATCATTCCGGCGTTCGACTGCGGATCGTCGAGCGGGACGTAACGCTCGTCGACCACGACCCACGTGATCGGGAAATCGCGCAGCCGATCGCTCTGGCCGAGGCTTTGATACAGCGGCTTGGGCGTCGAGCCGCCGGAAAGGCCGATCGTGCGCGCGCCCGCTTCGATCCGTTGCATCAGCGTGCGCTCGGTGGCGCGGAGCAGATCGTCGACGGTGTCGAAAATGCGGAGGTTCATCGCGCGACGCGTTTCGCGAGCCGCGACGCTACCGGCAGCACTTTGAGCAATACCTGATCGCCCTTCGCGCGCTTGAGCTGCCGCACGATGAGATCGTCGATGTCGCGGGACACCGTTCGCGTCACCGATTCCGGCACCGAGACATTGCCGTCGACGTTTGTGACCAGGACGCCGCGATCGCGATCGCGCGAGATGCTGGCGCACGATCCGTCTTCGAATCCGATCTCGGCGTAGGAAATCCCGCCGATGTCACTCTCCTGCTTGCGACGCTCGATGTTGTAGTCGATCGTTCCGAGCGCTCCCTCGACTTTGCCCTGCGCATCGACGCGATGCCCGACCTGCGCGCTGATCCAGCCGGCGTACAACAGCGACTCGACGATCTCGCCGAAAAAGTCGGCGCCCGACGTTCCCGCGAAGACGCGAACGCGGCGGATCATGTCGAGACGCCCGCGCATGTGCGGCGGATCGAAAATCGAAGCGGTCGCCTGACGCCATTCTTCGAGCCGGACCCAATTCAGATCGGCGGGTGTGGTGGTGGTCTTCTCCGCGACGCGATTGACGAGCATCAAGTCGGCGGGCGAATCGAAATGGACTGAATCGACGATCAGCCGATCGGCGGGATCGAGCAGCGAGAGAACGTAGTCTTCGTGTTCGTTCGGCAGATCCCCCAGCCACCACACCGCCACCGGCATGTCGGGAATCAGCAGCGCATTGACGAGCGGCGGCACGCGATGCACGCGATCCCCTCCCGCCACAATCGAAATCTCCTCGGAACACACCTGCTTTCCGCCGCCGACGAGATGGCAGTTCGCGCTGATCCATGAGGAGATCTCCGGCGCACCCGCTGGATCGGCGCGCACGATGATCGACCGCTGCGGGACGGTCGCACTCGCGCGGCCAAGCGCCACACTCGCTTCGGTATGCGTCGTCGCATTGGAAGTGTGCGCGACGACGTTCCAGAGCGCGGCGCGCGTCAGTGCATCATCGGAGACTTCCTTGCTGTTGCGCCAGAGGTCCGCGAGATTCTTCTCGATCGAGCTGACATCGACGCGGACGTCAGCGTCCAGCGGCTGCAGGCTCACGGACGTCTCCACTTGCGGCCGTCGCGCTCAATCAGTTTCTCAGCCGACTCCGGACCCCACGTGCCTGAGGGATAGAAATCGGGCGGCCGCGAATCGGCGGCCCACGCATTGAGCAGCGGATCGAGCCACGCCCACGCCGTTTCGACCTCATCGCGCCGTGCGAAAAGCGTCGAGTCGCCCAGCATCGTCTCGAGCAGCAACCGCTCGTATGCTTCCGGCGGCTCGGCGCCGAACGAAGTCGCATAGCGGAATTCCATGGTGACGGGAGCGGTGCGCACCGACGGACCAGGAACCTTCGAGTCGAATTTGAGCGAGATGCCTTCGTCGGGCTGAATCCGGATCGCGAGGACGTTCGGCTGCGTCTGCACGCCCTTGAGTCTTCGCCACATCGGATACGGCGCGGGGCGAAAGTGAATCGAGATGTCGGTCACGCGCTTCGGAAGGCGTTTTCCGGCGCGAATGTAGAACGGCACGTCGGCCCAGCGCCAGTTGTCGACGAATACTTTCATCGCCGCGAACGTCTCGACCTTCGATTCCGGGGCTACGTTCGGCTCTTTGCGATACGCGATGGCCTTCTCGCCGAGGACTGAACCGTCCGAGTACTGCCCACGGATGGCGTTCTCCTCTTCGTGTTCCTTTGGAAACTCGCGCAGCGCGCGGAGCACCTTAACTTTTTCGTCGCGGACCGGATCGGCTTCGAAAGCTACCGGCGGCTCCATCGCGATCAGCGACAGGAGCTGCAGCATGTGGTTCTGGACGATGTCGCGCGCGATGCCGGCGCCTTCGAAATATCCGCCGCGCTTCTCGACGCCGATCGACTCCGCCACCGTCACCTGCACATGGTCAATATATTGACGATTCCAGAACGGCTCGAAGATCCCGTTCGCGAAACGCAGCACCAGCAGGTTCTGCACGGTTTCCTTGCCGAGGTAGTGGTCGATGCGGAAGACCTGGCGCTCGCGGAAGGTGCTGACCGCGACGCGGTTGAGCTCTTTCGCCGATTGCAGATCGTGTCCGAACGGTTTCTCGATGATGACGCGCGTGAACGGACCGCCGCCTTCCGGGTCGGTGACCATCTTCTCCGCGCCGAGAAGCTCGGAGATCACCGGGAAAAACTGGGGCGGCACTGCCAGGTAGTAAATCCGCCGCCCGCCCGTCCCGCGCGTGCGGTCGCATTCCTGCAGTTTCTGATTGAGTTTGAAGTAGCCGGCCGGCTCGCCGAATTCGCCCTGGACATAGAAGAGTCCCTTGGCGAAGTTTTCCCAGATCGCGTCGTCGACCGGCCGCGTGCGCGCGAATTTGTCGCATGCTTCGCGCATCGCCATGCGGAACGCGTCGTCGGTGAAGTCGGGGCGGGCGAATCCGATGATCGTCTGCCCGGCGGGAAGGAGTCCATCGTGCGCGAGCGAATAGAGCGCCGGAAGAAGTTTGCGTCCGGTGAGATCGCCCGACGCGCCGAAAATCACGAGGGCCGAGGCGTCGGGGACGCGTTCCTGCTCGAGGCCTTCGCGCAGGGGATTGGCTGCCGGGGACTGGGTGGGGGCGGTGACCGACATGTAGCCGGTGATTGTAAGTGAATTGGAATTTGGAATTGGGAATTTGGAATTAAGAATGAAGAAGCGTAGAAGGCGTCATTTCCAATTCCAAATTCCCAATTCCAAATTCCAAATTCATCTTTTATTGGTATCCTCGCCGCCCATGCCTCGAGTCGCCATCGTCCGCGGCCTCCGCACTCCCTTCGCAAAATCCGGCACTCACTTCGCCCGGCTGAGCGCTCTCGACCTCGGCAAAATGGTTGTGGCGGAGCTGATCGAGCGCAGCGGCATCGACGCCTCGACGGTGCAGGAAGTCATCTTCGGCAACGTGATCCCCTCCGTCAAAGCGCCGAACATCGCGCGCGAAATCGTCCTGGGCACCGGCCTTCCGCGAAAGATTCCGGGATACACGATCGGAAAAGCGTGCGCGTCGGCGAATCAGGCGATCGCCTCCGCTTCGGATCTGATTGCTCGCGGCTACGCCGACGTCGTGATCGCGGGCGGCTCCGAGTCGCTCTCCGACATTCCGATTCTCTTCTCGAAAAATTTCTCCGACGCGCTGGTCGGCGCCAGCAAACAGAAAAGCATCGGCGGGAAGCTCGGCGCGTTTCGCAGAATCCGGCCGAAGGACCTCGCGCCCGACGCACCGGCGATTGCCGAGTCGACGACCGGCCTCACGATGGGAGAGTCCGCCGAAAAGATGGCGAAGGAGAATCACATCTCGCGCGAGGCGCAGGATCGATTCGCGCTGCAGAGTCACCATCGCGCCGCCGCCGCGACCGCCAGCGGACGATTCAAGGAAGAAGTTATGACGGTGGTCGTACCGCCGTCGTACGAGACGGTTGTCGAGACGGACAATCTCATCCGCGCCGACACGACGCTCGAGGCTTTGTCGAAATTGAAGCCGGTGTTCGATCGGAAGTACGGCACGATCACCGCCGGCAATGCGTCACCACTCACCGATGGCGCGGCGGCCGTTCTTCTGATGTCCGAGGAAAGAGCGAAGGCGGAAGGGTTGAAGCCGATCGGCTATCTGCGCAGCTACGCATTCGCGGCGACCGATCCGTTCGATCAACTGCTGCAGGGACCGGTGTTCGCGCTGCCGACGGCGCTCGATCGCGCGAAGCTGACGCTGAAGGATATCGGCGTCATCGAGATGCATGAGGCGTTCGCGGCGCAGGTCCTGTCCAACATTCAGTGGATGGGATCGAAGAAGACCGCGCAGGAAAAACTCGGGCGGAGCGAACCGATCGGCGACATCGATCCCGAAAAAATCAATCGCACCGGCGGCTCGATCGCGCTCGGCCATCCGTTCGGCGCGACCGGTGCGCGCATCGTCACCACGGTCTGCAACGAGCTGCAACGTACCGGCGAGCAATACGGCCTGATCACGGTATGCGCGGCGGGCGGGATGGGGGCGGCGATGATCGTGGAGCGGGAGTAGTTTCCAGCCGGCCGTCGCTGGACGCCGAGACGACGCGCCGCGTATCCGTAGTGTGCGCTTCCTTTGCGGTTTCGTTTTCTCATTGTTCGTAGCGATCACGTGCGCGGCCGCCCGACCCTCTGTTGTCCTCGAGCCTGTAATTGCGGGCCTCGATCGGCCGGTCCAGGTCGTCTGGGCACATGACGGCAGCAACGTGATGTACATCGCGGAGCAACCGGGACGAATTCTTCGCTCAACCGATGGCCGCGCCACGTCCACATTTCTCGATTTGTCGCCGATCGTCTCCTGTTGTACGAATGGCGGGCTGCTCAGCGTGGTTTTCCACCCGAATTACGCCGCGAATCGACGCTTCTATGTGCTCTATGTGGATCGGGACGGCAATACGGTCGTCGCGCGTTACTTACGCTCCGAAACCGAGTCTGGCGTAGCCGACGCCCGCTCTGAGCAGCGGTTGTTCGTTGTGGAGCAACCGAAAGACAACATACCGAACCATCACGGCGGCACGCTGCAGTTCGGATTCGACGGAATGTTGTACATCTCGATCGGTGACGGCGGCGCTTACGTGAAGGTCACGAATCGAGCGCAAGAGATGAATCACCTTTTGGGAAAACTTTTACGCATCGACGTGGATCACGCAGCGCCCTATTCCATTCCACCGGATAACCCATTCGTCGGCGTTCCTGGCGTGCGCGAGGAGATCTGGGCGTTAGGATTTCGAAATCCGTGGAGGTTCACGTTCGACCGAGCGACCGGCGCGCTGCTGATCGGTGATGTGGGCCAGGACTTATGGGAAGAGGTCGATATCGTCTCACCTCAACAGGCGAAGAAGGCGAATTTCGGCTGGCCGGTTTTCGAGGGTAGTCACTGCTATCCGCCCGGAGCATCGTGTGCGCCGGCGGATTTCGTCTTGCCGCAAATCGAATATTCACATGCCGCCGGCTGCTCAGTCTCGGGTGGATATCGCTACCGCGGCCGCAAATGGCCCCAGTGGGATGGCTTGTATTTCTATGGTGATTGGTGTTCCGGCACGCTATGGGCGGCGTTCGAAACGGCAAATGACTCGTGGAGGACGACGGAAGTCTCGCGAACCTCCGCACAGATTGTCTCTTTTGGGGAAGACGATGACGGGGAACTGTTTCTCGTCGATTACCGCGGGATAGTCAGCCGGATGGACGCCGGTGGCGGAAGGAGACGCGCCGCAGCGCATCCATTTTGACAAACGTTCTGTTTGTATCGATCATCGATTCCCTTTGAAGCGAACGCTCATCTCGTCCGGCACGATCTGGGAACAGAAATACGGCTACAGCCGGGCGGTGCGAGTCGGCGATCTGGTCGTCGTTGCGGGCACGACGGCGGTCGACGAGAGTGGCGCAGTCATCGGGGATGGCAGCCCGTACGCGCAGGCCAGATTCATCTTTCAGAAGATCGAACGCGCATTGCGCGAGGCCGGAGCGTCGTTGAGCGATGTCGTGCGAGTACGCACCTTCGTCGTCGACATCACGCGGTGGGAAGAGGTCGCGCGCGCGCAAGGCGAGGTTTTCGCCTCGATCCGGCCGGCCGCCACGCTGGTGCAGGTCAGCGCTCTGGTGGACCCGCGACTATTAGTAGAAATCGAAGTTGATGCCGTTACGGGCTGATTCCCTCTACCGCGCGATTTTTCTGGTCGTGCTCGCGCCGATCGGCGCGGCGGTCCTTGTCGGAGCGTTGCTACTTTTCGGCGTCACTCCTCGCGTCGTGTTTTTTGCCGGTCTTGCCCTCAAGTCGTGGCTCACGACTCTCGGATTCCATCCGCCTAATGCAGTCGGCGTGTTAACCACGGTGTTCTTCTGGTGGGTTCTGATCGTGGTGATTGGTCTGGCGTGGGAGCGGCGCCGCGGGCGGCGCGCTTGATAAACTCCGCGACATGAGAATCACTGCCGTAGTTTTCAGCGTTCTGATCGCCGCGTTTTCCGCCGCCGCCCAACAGCGCCGCTCCGCCCCCGCCCCCGCGCCGCCCCCCACCCAACCTGCGACGCCGCAGAGTACGGAGCCTGAACCGTCGCCGCGCGCCCGGGCGATGGAGCAGGAACAGCAGCAGCCCGCGCGCGAGCGTGAGCGCCCGACCGAGACGCAGACGCCGGAACGGCCGCAGCAGGCCGGCGGCGCCGGCGGCGCGACGATGACAACCTTCCGCTTCGACATGAAAGAGACGTCGGCGACGGTCACGCATCATTCCGTCACCGTCGGCGGAAAACCGCTTCGCTACACCGCGACCGCGGGCCGCATGCCGATCAAGAACGGCGAAGGAACCACCGAAGCGCTGATGTTCTACGTCGCGTACACACTCGACGGCGCCGACGCCGCGACGCGTCCTCTCACCTTCTCCTACAACGGCGGGCCGGGATCCGCATCCATCTGGCTGCACATGGGCGCACTCGGTCCGCGCACCGTCGTCATGGGACCCCTCGGAATGATGCCGCAGCCTCCGTTCCGCGTGCATGACAATCCGTACACGCCGCTCGATCGCACCGATCTCGTTCTCGTCGACGCAATCGGAACAGGTTGGAGCCGTCCCGCCGACGCGGCCGCAGCACGCAAATACGAGAATCCGGACGGCGACGTTCAGGCCTTCGGCGAATTCATCCGCATGTACATCTCACGCAATGAACGCTGGGGCTCGCCGCTGTATCTGTTCGGCGAGAGCTACGGCACGACTCGCTCCGCCGGCCTCGCCGGATATCTGCAGGGGCGAGGGATCGTTTTCAACGGAATCGGGTTGCTGTCGATGGCGCTCAACTTCCAGGCCCTCGCGTTCTCGCCATCGAACGACACGCCATACCCGTGGAACCTGCCGACCTACATGGCGATCGCGTACTACCACAAGAAACTCTCGCCGGAGCTGCAGCAGGCGATGGACCGCTGTCAGGCTGATCCCGACGCACCGTGCGCGCCGCTGCAACAGGCGGAGCAATGGGCCATCACCGAATACTCCGCGGCACTCGCGCGCGGCGATGCGATGTCCGCGCAGCAGCGGCAGGCAGTCATCGACGGACTGGCGCGCTATACCGGTCTGTCGAAAGCAGTCATCGACGAGAACAATCTCCGCATCGACGTCGGAACGTTCGATCACTACCTGCTTCTCGATCAGCGTCTTCGCGCCGGCCGCCTCGACGGCCGCTACGCTCTGCCGGAACCCGGTTTTCCGAGCGGACGCGGAGGTGGCGGCGGCAATGATCCGGCATCCACGGCGACCACGCCGCCATTCACGATGACGTTCCACAACTACATGCGCACCGAACTGAATTACAAAACGGATCTGCCGTACTACACGTCGGCGCAGCAATCGGGAATGTTCCTGTGGAGCTCGACCGGCGGCACGCCCGCCCCGGGAGGCAATCAGGGATTCCAGGAATCGATTACGCCGCTGCGCGCGGCGATCGTCGGAAATCCGTTCCTGAAAGTGCTGGTCATGGAGGGCTTCTACGACCTCGCGACGCCGTATTTCCAGGCCGAGTACACGATGCACGAGCTGAATCTGCCGGCCCAGTTTCAGAAGAACATCAGCTACGCGCGTTACTGGTCGGGACACATGGTGTACCTCGAGCAGAAATCGCACGCGAAACTGCAGCACGACTGGGACACCTTCGTCGATCAGACGTCCGGACGGTGAGGCTTTGAGAGAGAGCGGCCTCGCCTTTCGCATCGCGGATGAGCTGCATCATCTCCGGATCCTGCGCGACCGTTACCTCGCCGTGGGCAGCGTCGTCTGATCAACCACGGAGGCAGCCATGCGCCGATTTGCAATTGCACTATCACTCGCCGGGCTTGCAGGATCGATCGCGGCGCAAACACCGCCGCGCGGGACTCGCGGGCCACGGCCATCGCAGACCGCCGATATCGCCGAGGGGGCTGTGAAGCAGGCGATGCAGCAGTTGGGCGAGACCAAGAAAATCTGCGAACGCGATATCGGCGTGCTCGCGCACCTGCGCGCGGCCGACGATGCGCTCGCCGATACGATGCAGCCCACCAATGCCATTCAAAAGGCCTATGAGGAAGTGGGCGCCGCGAAAGCGCTATCACCGGAATTCTTCGTCATGCAGGGCGTCGTCAAATCGGAGCGCGTGCTCGAGGAGGCTCGCCGCAGTCCGATGACTGCCGATTTCGGACGCCTCCGTTCCGTCCTCCGCGATGAAGCCCTCGGCCCCGCCTCACGCGTCGCCGTGCGCGATGCGCTGCGGCTGGAAGATGAAGCGCTGGGCTGGCTCAGGGTGCAGCAACTGATTGCCGATCACCTCCGCTCGATTGCAGAGATTTCAAATCAGAGCCTTCGCGCGGCCGAGCGGTAGCGGATCGCGATCTATGCCGGCTGGGGTGTACCGCAGCGGCACTGCGTCACGCGAATCGGTACGCGGCGCTTGCAGTTCGGGCAGTCCCAGGCTGTCGGCGTGGATGGAGTTCGTAACGCTGTCGGCCTGTTTTTGCTCGCGCGCATCAGGGTAACGATCACTGCGACAATCGCGGCGAGCGTGCCGAAGATCCGGATTCGCTTCCAGGTATCGGCGGCGGTCAATCCGGAGTGGTCGTACGCGCCGGTCGTGGCCATCGCGGAAGATTCGAAGAGCGGCCGATACCGATCATAGTCCTCGGGCGGACAAGCGTATGTCAGCATCGCAATTTTGGTCCTGCCCGGGATCATGTACTGCAGCATCCTGGCGGGTCCGCGTGGAGTCTTGGCGAAAGACTGAAAAAAACCGATGTCGACATTGTTGAGTTTGACCACTTTGATCTCTTCGAAGTTCACGGTCATACCCACCCGGCGGTAGTGACGCGCCATCACGGCTGCTGCTTGCCGCACCCCCTCATCGGTGAGCTTGGCCGTAGGAGCTACTTCGACCACCGTGAACCATACCGGAGCACTTTCGCGCGTCGCGCGCTGCGGATCGACCGCGTAGACGGCGAAGTTGCCGCTGGCAGCCTCCGTCATTAGAGATTGCGGAACGTAGTCGGCGACGAAACTCGGAGACAACACGTCGGCCCAGCCGTCAGGGATCTTGTAATGGAACTCGCTCTTCGCCCCTGAACTCAATGCAGGAAAAGCCACGAGGAGCAGGACCGGCAGTGCATGTCTCATCAATGCCTCACAGTGCGATGCCGCGTTGGAAGACTGGCGTTCGCTCCCAGAAATGACAGCAGTGCGGCGTCGCTGACCGCGGCGGTGTTTGTGAGATCGAGGCCGGCCAGCGAAGGGGGCACCTGTGGACGCTCGAACCGGAAGTAATCGAAAGCGGCCACCAGATCGGGATTGCCGGCGCGAATGACTGTCGAGTTGTGCATGAACGGGGACATCATCGACGACGCAGTCGGATAGTCGGTGTAGACCGTCATGCCGACCTGCAGTGTCGAGGGCAAGTCGGGTCGAGAGTAACGGCGATGGATCGTCCAGACGCCGTCGATGCTGTGCAAGGCAATGAAATACGCGCCGATGCGCGCGTACTGGATGATTGCGTGGCCGGTCCCGGCGAATGTCGGGATCAAAACCGAATGGCTGTTGACGGTGCTCTTGACCTCGAACTGAAATGTGCCCGGCTGATCTGCGGATCCGATCGACAGGAACAGATAGTTCTCACCACCCGGCTGCCACGTGGCGGGAGTGATTTGTCGCGGGGCGCGGATCATGATGCCGCCGAGCGAATAACGCGATCGCGGCGCGCCGCTTCCGTTGCGCTGTGACGCCTCGACGTCTGTCGTGACGACGAAATTGCCAGTCACTTCCTTGAATGTCAGCTCGCCGCGGTAGTCGTTGAACCAGGTGCTGGTGAACGGAATCATCAGCATGTGGCCGGGTCGCGTGGTGTTGATGTCCTGCACTTCGAGCTGATTCGCGGGCCAGCCTTCGACGGCGTACACGCGCCGCCACTGCGATAACGTCGACGCATCGTTGAATTCGTCGGTGAGCGGAGTGAGATCGTCGGCCGCCAGGGCCGCCAACGGGATGAGAGCGATGAGAAATACTGCGCGGATGGGATAGTTTACCCGCATTCGGTAAACTGGTTCCCCGATGCCCGAGGTGATCCGCGCAGTCTGCCCGCACGATTGTCCCGACACGTGCTCGATGCTCGTGACCGTCGAGAACGGCCGCGCCATACGCATCGCCGGCGAGCGCGAACATCCGTTTACCCAGGGATTCCTCTGCACGAAGGTCGCGAGGTATCTCGACCGGACGTATCACGAGGGCCGCCTTCTCTACCCGCAGATCCGAGTGGGCAAAAAGGGGGAGGGAAAATTTCGCCGCGCGACGTGGGACGAAGTGATCGCGCTCATCGCGCAGCGGCTGCAATCGACGATCGCTTCGGACGGTCCCGAGGCGATTCTTCCATACTCCTACGCCGGCACGATGGGGCTGATCCAGGGCGAAGCGATGGCCTCGCGGTTCTTTCGCCGCATCGGCGCGTCGCAGCTCGCGCGCACGATCTGTTCCTCCGCCGGTTCCGAGGCGCTGAATCTGGTTTATGGGACGCGGATGGGAACCGATCCGGAGACCGTCGGCCAAGCGAAGCTGATCCTTCTCTGGGGCACGAACACGTTGACGTCGAATCCGCATCTCTGGCCGTTCATCCGCCAGGCGAAGGAAAAGGGTGCGAGGACCATCTGTATCGATCCGCTGCGGACCCGAACCGCGGCAGCGTGCGACGAGCACATCCCCATCCGACCAGGCACTGACGCCGCCCTCGCCCTCGGCATCATGCACGTCCTGTTTCGGGACGGACTGCACAATAGTCAATATCTTGACGAGATGACGATCGGATGGCAGGAGCTGCGCGATCGCGTTCTGCGCGACTACGCTCCGCCTCGTGTCGCCGAGATTTGCCGTTTGCCGGTCGAGACCATCGAGCGGCTGGCGCGTTTGTACGGCACGACGCGTCCAACCTTCATTCGATTGAATTACGGACTGCAGCGCCATGCCGGCGGCGGATCGGCCGTTCGCGCCATCGCGATTCTTCCGGCAATCACCGGCGCGTGGGATGACATCGGCGGCGGCTGTCAGCTCTCGTCATCGGGAACGTTCGGTATCAACTTCTCGAAAGTCGAGCGCCGCGACATCCCGTACAAATCGCGCACGATCAACATGTCCAGCATCGGTGATGCGCTGACGACAACGGACAATCCGCCGGTGAAGGCGCTCATCGTCTACAACTCGAATCCTGCGTCGATCGCGCCCGATCGGCAGAAAGTCCTGCGCGGATTCCGTCGCGACGATCTGTTCACGGTCGTCCTCGAGCATTTCCAGACCGACACCGCCGATTACGCCGACGTGCTGCTGCCTGCGACGACGCAGCTCGAGCACGAAGACCTGCATCGCGCGTACGGACATTTGTACGTGATGTACAACCGCCGCGCGATCGGGCCGCTTGGCGAAGCACTGCCGAACAGCGAGATCTTCCGCCGCTTCGCCGCCGCGATGAAACTCGATTCGCCCGAGCTGAAGGCTACCGACGAAGAGATGATGCGCGATGCGCTCAGCGACACGAACGCCACGATGAGCGGAATCACTCTCGAGGCTCTGCGCGAGCGCGGCTGGATGCGCCTGAGCATCCCGTCGCCACATCTCCCCTATCGCCGCGGCGCGAAGATTCCAACTCCGAGCGGCAGGATCGAGATTGCGACCGATCGCGCGAATACGTTCGGCGTCGGAAGAGTGCCGGAATACATCGCGCCGTATGAATCGGAAGAACGCGATCCGCAACTCGCGAAAACGTATCCCCTGGCGCTGATCTCGCCGCCGGCGCACTCGTTTCTCAATTCGAGTTTCGTCAACGTCGTTTCGCTGCGACGTGCGGCGGGAAAGCCGACGCTGGAGATTCATGCCGACGACGCGCGCCTCCGCGGCATCATCGGCGGCGAGCGGGTCACCATCTTCAACAATCGCGGCGCGTTCAGCGCCGAGGCGGTGATCAGCGAGCGCGTGCGGCCGGGCGTCGTTTCAGCGCCGTCGGTCTGGTGGGGAAAGTTGACCGAAGACGGCACAAACGCGAATGAGACGACATCGCAGGCGCTGACCGACATCGGCGCCGGCGCCACGTTTTACGACAATCTGGTCGAGGTTCGCACCGCGCAATGAAGGATTTTCTCCGCCACGCTCTTGCGACCCTCGCGTATCGCGGTGGAAAAGTCATGCGCAACGCACCCGTGGGCTTCGCGGACTTCAGACCGGGCGACAAGACGCGTACTCCTCTGCAGATCGTTGCCCATATCGGCGACCTCATGGAATGGGGAACGGTGCTGGCGCGCGGCGAAAAGAGTTGGAACGAGGCGACTCCGCAAGCGTGGGACCTCGAAGTGGCGCGCTTCTTCGAAACCCTTCGCCGATTCGATGAGCTGCTCGCCTCCGATCAACCCCTCGGCTGCTCCGGCGAGCGGCTGTTTCAGGGGCCGATCGCCGATGCCTTCACGCACGTCGGCCAGCTCGCGATGTTGCGCGGCCTGGCCGGCGAGCGCGTGCGCGCGGAAAACTATTTTGGCGCTGATGTCGCTGTTGGGCGCATTGGTGCCGAGCAAACGCCACCAAAACGCGAGTGGTGATGACGCACCCCTACCTTCTCCCGATGCTCTTCATCACGTTCCTGTGGATCGGCATGATCTACATGAACGAGCGTTACCGCCTCTTCTCGGCCGATCAATTCTCTTCCCACGCCACGAAATGGATCGCCTACCTGTGGCTCGGCGCATTTCTGTTGATGCTGACGTTTCTGATCATCGGATCGTCGCTGCATCCTCCGACCTCGAGAGATCTCGCGAAGGTGCCGTTCTATTCGCTCTTCAGCCTTCACATCATCCTGTTCGTCTTTCTCCTCGGATGGTGGCTGCTCACGCGGCGCCCGCCCATCGCCGCGTTTCTGAACATCACGCGGCAAAGGATCGGAGAGGCGGTGATGACGGGATTTGCTGTCGGCGTCGGCGGCTGGATCGTCACGCTGGCGATCGCACTCGCGGTCGCGCTGATTCTGAGTGCCGCCGGTGTCATCCCGAAAAACTCGCAGCCATCGCCGATGATCGGATGGATGGCGGCGCTGCCGCTCTGGAAAAAAGGGACGATCGTTCTCTCCGCCATGACGATCGAAGAGGCATTCTTTCGCGGATGGCTGCAGAAGAGAGTGGGGCTGATTCTGTCGACCATGCTCTTCGCGCTGGCACACTCCGGCCTGGGTCAGCCGCTGCTTCTGATCGGAGTGGGCATCATCTCGCTGATCATCGGGGCCACGTTCTATCGAACGAAGAATCTGCTTCCCGGCATCATCGCGCACGGAATCTTCGATGCTGTGCAGCTCTTCGTTCTGATCCCGGTGGTCTTCAAGATGACCGGCGCCGGCGGATGAGCGTTACTGCTCGGAGACCACGACGCCGTCGCCCTCGAATCGAATCTTGAAGCCGCCGTCGCCGGTGTTTTCGATCATCACGTTCTCGAGCAATTTGTCGTCGACGACCGTGGGAATCAGATTTCCGGTCCACGCGACCAGCGCGGTGGACGAGATCGAAAGCGGGAGCTCGCGCGTGACGCGCAACGTCAGCGGCTCGATGTTGGTGGAAATCGCGATCGAGCCCTTCCCGAAAATCTTGAGCGTGTCGATCTTGCGCTGATACGCGCTGTCATAAATCGGCTCGACGCGGTAGCTCAGCGTCTCCTCCAGGGCCAGGAGGTTGCTGCCTTCGACGTAGATGAATTCCTCGCTGAGGTCGAGCAGAAACGCCTTTCGCCCCTTCTCGTACACGAAGATCTTTCCCTGACCGCTGGCCCTGACGAGCGTCTGCGCGGTGGTGCCGAGGAGTCCGGATTCAGCGGTGAACTTGAGGTTGCCGGAGTAGCTGGAGACCGTCCCCTTCTTCACGTAGACACTGTTGGCGAGGTTGATTTCGAGAAATCCGTTTTCGTGGAGCGCGAACGTCCGCGATGCTCCTTCGACTTTTCGCCCCGTCGCAAGGTCGATCCGTTTCTCGTCGCCGAGACTCGTGTTGTCGACCGCTTCCTGCAGCTTCCGTGCGGCCTGCGCCGCGATGTTCCCCGGCTGCGTCGCGAGCGATCGCTGAGGGTCCTGCGGTTTCGGCGCCGGTGCCTGCATCGCGGGGATTTTTTCGGTGGTGACCTTCGATGTATCGGGAATGGTCTGCCGCGATGGCGGTCGCATCTCGGCTTCGACTTCGCGCAGTAGTTTGTCGGCGCCGGCGAAGCGCAGATGATCGATGGAGAGTCCGAGTTTCTTGCGCTGACGGTACAGGAGGCCGAGGTACAGATGCGATTTCGCGTAGTTAGGCCGCAGCTCGACCGCCCGAAGGAGGTAGTACTCCGCTTCGTCCAGCTTTCCCTGTTTGAAGAGAATCAGTCCCAGGTTGGAGTGGAGGATGAAGACGTTGGGATTCTCTTTCGTCAGACGGCGATAGATGACTTCCGCTTCCGGAAAAGCATTGGTTTTGAAGTACACCAGGCCGAGGAGATTCAGAACGTCGGGATCATCGGGCCGCAGCTTCTGCGCGCTCTCCAGCTCCCTCCTGGCCTCGGCATAGCGACCTTCCTGGAACGCCTCGCGACCGCGGTTGTAGTGCAGGAGAAAAACACCCTGATCGAAGGGCGCACTGAGATTCGCCGCCGGGTCGAAATCGGCCATCGGCACCGGATTGTATTTCAGTGCGTGCCGAGATAGCGCATGCCGGGAATCGCGGCCACCGGCTCGAGCAACTCCGATCCGAATCCGCCCGCCAGCTTCTTCTGCCCGCGCGGAGCCGGAAACCAGGTGGCTTGTCCGTAGGGCGAGCCGTAGTACACCGTCAGCGCGCGCTTCACGTACGTCATCGTTTCGGTGTACGGCGGAATGCCGGCGTATTTGAAGACCGCGTTTTCGCCGGCGTTGTATGCGGCCAGCGTTCGCGGCAGATCGTTCGGGAACAGATGCAGCAGGTCGCTGAGATAGTGCACGCCGCCGCGGATGTTTTCGTCGGGATCAAAGATGCTGCGCACGCCGTATTGCTTCGCGGTCTCGGGCATCAGTTGCATCAGGCCGCGCGCACCGCGATTTGAGACACACTTCGGATCGAATGACGATTCCACCTGAATCACAGCGCGTACGAGCACGGGGTCGACGCCATACTTCTCGGAATAGCGCTCGATCGTCCGATCGAATTTCGATTTCTTATTGCGCTGCTTCGCCAGCCAGACGAAATTGCTCGAGCGCCCGCTCCCGACTCCGATGTTCGAGATGACTTTCTTGCCGTCGCCGCGGATGGTGAGCTGCACCTGCGCGGCCGCTGGTAGCGTGAGGAGTAAGGCGAGGCCGAGGGCGGTGGAGCGCATGGACAGAAAAGATGGTAGCACGCAGATCGTTAGCCGTTGGCCGTTGGCCGTTGGCCGTTAGCTGTTAGCCGTTGGCCGTTAGCTGTTGGCCGTTAGCCGTTGCTCCGGCCCACGGCG
>JALYZI010000134.1 GCA_030948915.1 Acidobacteriota bacterium | reverse complement strand
GCACTCGCGCAGTCGGATGTGGGGATCTCGATGCCGAAAGGAACGGACATCGCGATCGAGGCCAGCGACATCGCTCTCATGAGAAGCGATCTTCGCGGCGTGCCGACGGCGATTTCGCTTTCCCGGCAGACGATGGCGACGATGAAGCAGAATCTGTTCTGGGCTTTCGTTTACAACGTGATCGGAATTCCTATTGCAGCGGGAGTGCTATTCCCGGTAACCGGATTGATGCTGAGCCCGATCATCGCCAGCGCCGCGATGGCGCTGAGCTCAGTGAGCGTAGTGACGAACAGCTTGCGGCTACGGCGAGCGAGGCTTGCCTAAATCAAGAGGAGATGAAATGACGACGACCACGAAGCGCGGCAAGCGGATCGAGGCAACCGATGCAGCAGAGTGCGGGTGCGCAGTTCGCGATGCTTCGCCGGCGTCGCGCAAGGCACTCGGCGTCGATCCTGAAGTGAAATCGCGGAACCAGAAGCGGCTGCGTCGCATCGAGGGACAGATTCGCGGCCTGCAGAAGATGGTCGAAGAGGATCGTTATTGCGCCGACATTCTCACCCAGATCTCGTCGGTGCACGAAGCGCTTCGCGGCGTTGGCCGCGAGCTGATGCGCAACCACCTGAAGCACTGCGCAACGGGCGCGATACGAACCGGCGGGCCAGCGGCCGACGGTATGTACGATGAGATTGTTGACCTGATGTACACGCACAGCCGGTAGCCGCAACTCGCATCCCGTTCTGTTGCAATAACTTACGAAATAGATCCTCGAGGCGAATGATCCTGAAACCAGCGTTCCCCTTGCCCCCGTATTGTACTAGTGTGATAGTACAAGCAGACAATGCCTACTTTCGTCGTCGATTCAACCAGCCCCACACCGATCTACGCTCAGTTGGACCGGTCCATCAGAGCAGCGATCGCGACGGGGGAGCTCGAACAGGGTGCTCAGCTGCCGACCGTTCGGCAGCTCGCCGTGGATCTCGCCGTGAACGCCAACACGGTCGCCAGAGTCTACGCCCAGCTCGAGCGCGATGGAATCCTGGAGACTCGCCGCGGGGTCGGCACTTTCGTTCGGGAATCTCCGACGCCGCAGGCGGCGCGAGCGCACCGTGAACGAGAGCTGCGCGAGCTGATCCGACGCGTTGTTGGCGATGCCGCGCTGTTGGGATTCACTTTACCAGAGCTAATCACCCAGCTCAGAAACGAGGAGAAGAAATAAATGCCAGGCATGGACGAAGTTCTCGCAGCACGCCGCGCCGCGCGGGCTTCACGGTCGCAGAGTCGTGCGAATGTCGTTTCAGTTTTCATTCTGGTAGTCTCGTTCCTCACCGGGATTCTCCTGACGGGCGCCACACAGAATCCAGGCTGGCTCGTGATCTTTGTGCTGGGCGGGATTTTCTTTTCGCAATCGCCCAAGATCGCGAAGCAATGGGAGCGAGCAGTCGTGCTCCGCCTCGGCAAATACACGGGGCTGCGTGGCCCGGGACTCTTCTGGATCTTCCCCTTCGTCGAGACCATTTCGATCTACATCGATCAGCGCGTCATAACGACGAGCTTCGCCGCCGAGGAGACCCTCACGTCCGATACGGTACCGGTGAACGTCGACGCCGTCCTCTTCTGGATGGTCCACGATTCCGAAAAGGCCGCGCTCGAAGTTCAGGACTATGCTCAGGCCGTCAGCTGGGCGGCCCAGACCGGCTTGCGCGACATCATCGGCCGGACTTCACTCAGCGATCTGCTGCGTGGACGCGAGCGAATCGAGGCGGAGCTCCAGGCCTTGATCGATTCGAGATCCAACCCTTGGGGAGTCACCGTGCAGTCGGTTGAAATGCGCGACATTGTCATCCCGACTTCACTCCAGGACGCAATGTCCCGCGAAGCGCAGGCATCGCGCGAGAAGTCGGCGCGAATAATCCTCGGACAGGCTGAAGTGGAGATCGCACACCTCTTTTTCGAGGCCGCGAAGTCATATGAGAACAATCCGACGGCGCTGCACCTGCGCGCGATGAACATCCTCTATGAGGGGCTCAAGGAGAAGGGCGCGCTCATGGTAGTTCCGAGCAACGTGGTCGAGTCG
>JALYZI010000127.1 GCA_030948915.1 Acidobacteriota bacterium | reverse complement strand
CCATGGATCCGCGATGCGATGGCTCAGATTAAGCCGATGCCTGTCGATCGCGAAGTGATGGCCGCGCACCTCGACGAGTGGATGAAGTACTGGGACGCGAACATCAGGAACCGCGGACACGAGCAGTGACAGCCGCGCCGCGGGCGCGAGGTGTGGAAGCTGGTGCTGGAGTGCTGGCGCTCAACGGGGTCACGCGCCGGTTCGGTGAATTCACCGCCGTCGACAATGTCTCGGTAGACGTTGGTCCCGGAGAGCTGCTCGCGCTGGTGGGCGCGTCGGGCTCGGGCAAGACTACGACGCTGCGCATCGCCGCTGGATACGAGCACCCGGATGCTGGAACCGTGACGCTTGGCGGCTCCGACATCACCCGCATTCCTCCAGAGCGTCGCGGGTTCGGAATGGTCTTCCAGCACTACGCGCTCTTTCCCCACATGCCGGTGGAGGAGAACGTAGCATTCGGTCTTGAGGCGCGGCGCGTCGGCAGGGCCGAGCGGTTGAAAAAAGCGCGCGCGGCACTGGAGGCGGTTGGATTGGCCGGTGCCGGAGACCGGGCGATTCAGTCGCTTTCGGGCGGCGAACAGCAGCGCGTTGCGCTCGCCCGCGCCTTGGTGATCGAGCCCCGCGCACTTCTTCTCGATGAGCCGTTGTCGAATCTCGATCCGACTCTGCGGCAGGCGATGCGGGATGATCTGCGGGCGATGCTCAGGCGGGTAGGAGTCCCGGCGCTGTTCGTCACCCACGATCAGGAGGACGCGTTCGCGATCGCCGATCGGATTGCGCTGCTCAAGAAGGGGAAGCTGCTCCAGGTCGGAACGCCGGAGGAATTGTACGAAGCGCCCGAATCGAGAGAGGTCGCAGCGTTCATCGGACGCGGGACGATTGTACCGGCCATCGATCGCGGCAACACGGCCTCGGTAATAATCGGCGGACAGACGCGCGAGCTGAACGTGAATCGACCGAAGGGAATGTCGCTGCCTTATGGCAAGGCGTTCGTAGTGCTGCGACCCGAGGCGCTGGAGCTCGTCGGTCAGGGCGGAAATGCAGCCTGGCCTGGTCGTGTCGTGAATCGGCGTTTCGCGGGCGGCGTCATCGTCTATCGCGTCCAATTGGCGGGCGGGGTCACGGTCGATGTCGAGTCGGCATCAGGCAATGCGCACGAAGACGATAACGTCGCCGTGGCGCCGACCAAGGGACCATTTCCAATCGTGCCGGGATGAAGCTTCGCCGGCGGCAACTTTCTTTGTGGCGCGTATGGGCCTGAAGCTTCGCCGCAGCGGCAGTTGGCTCCGGATGACAGGCTCGCCGCAGCAACAGAGCTGGCTGATCGCCTTCCCAGTGATTCTGCTGCTGTTGTGGACAGTGGTCTATCCGAATGCAGCGGTGATAGCCGGCAGCTTCGAGGATGGACTGGGGCATTGGCGCGAATTCGCGGCGAGCCCCGCTGATCGCGAGGCGCTGTGGACGAGCCTCGTCATCTCGGTCGCATCGGTATTCGCCTCGCTCGCCATCGGCGTTCCACTCGCCTTTCTGCTCGGCAGATTCGACTTTCCCGGCCGCCGGCTATTGCGCGCGGTAGCGACGCTCCCCGCCGCGCTTCCGCCACTCGTTGGAGTGATCGCGTTCCTCTTTCTCTATGGAGAGAGCGGGCTGGTCACGCGCATCGTACAGCGAATCCTTGGAATGCAGGAAGCGCCGTGGAGGCTAAAGGGAGTCAGCGCGATCGTGTTCGTTCACGCCTATACGATGTACGTCTACGTTTTTCTGTTCGTGTCGGCTGGGCTCGAACGGTTCGACGCGACACTCGATGAGGCAGCGTCCGGACTCGGCGCGAGTACCTCGCAGAGGCTGAGGCGCGTGACACTTCCGCTTCTCATGCCGGCGGTTGCCGGCTCGGCCCTTCTCGTCTTCATGAACGCGCTCGGCTCCTTCTCGGCGCCTTACGTGTTCGGTGGTGGGCTGCGGGTGCTGTCGACGCAGATTCTGGCGTCGAAGACGAACGGCGCCTTAGGTCTCGCTTACGTGGAGACGACGGTACTGGCACTGAGCGCTGTCGCCGGCTTGGTTCTCTTCC
>JALYZI010000025.1 GCA_030948915.1 Acidobacteriota bacterium | reverse complement strand
ACGCCAGAGAAATAATCAGCGCCGTAAGAACGGCGAGCTCGATCACAAAATGTTGAAACGCCGATTCGGCCAGAGGTCGAACCTGACTGAATTCGGCAGTCAGCAGAAGCACGCGCCGGATCGCGGCGATCAAGCCAACCAGAAGGAACGGCTCGGGCACCACGGCGTGCTCTCGAAACGAGACCTGCACGGTGTACAGCAATTCGATCACGAGCAGAATCAGGAGAATGCGACCGAGAAGACCGAGCGTGCTCGCAAAAGCCGTGGTTTTCCCGATCTGGTGAACGAAGGTGAAGAGACCATCGAACAGAAGCGTGATGGCGCAGCTCGCGAGCATCAGGCCGAGCGCGACGTAGACAACGTCCTCGACGAGGCTGAACGCTCGCGCGATCCACTTGCGGGGCCGGGACTTCCGCGATTTCGGCAGGGGACATGTGCGCGATGATTCTACGCGCGCCGCGCAAGGCGCTGCTGCAATGCCTGCAGCAGTTGTGCAGGAGAGGCGCTCTTGGTCACCGTGATGTCTGCGCCGGTGTCGTAATCGGGATCGCCCGAGACGACGGCGACGACGATTTCGGGGAACGCGGCCCGCAGTTCACCGATCAGATCAGTGCCGACGCTGTTGCCAAGAAATCTGTCGACGACCGCGGCTTCGAACCGGTCGGTGCCGATGCACTGACGGGCCTCTTCGAGACTCTTCGCACCCACGACGACGTAACCGGCCATCTCCAGAAGTGCCGACACGGCCTTGCGGCTGTTTTCGTCATCCTCAACGACCAGGATTCTGGTAGGGACTGTCATCGCAGATCCGCTGCTCCGCCGACCACCGGCCGGGCTCCTTCCGACGGCTCGCCGCCGGGGAATCTCACGATGAATTTCGCGCCGGACCCTAATTCGCTTCCCGCCGAGATGCTGCCGCCGTGACGCTTCACGATCGAAGCAACAATCGACAGCCCCAGCCCCGTCCCTCGAGTCTTGGTGGTGAACAGCGGCTCGAAGATTCGCGATTGCACATCAGGCGGAATCCCAGGCCCATTGTCGCTGACCACCACCTCGAACCAGCCCTCATCTTCGCGCGCGGTCACCTTCACAATTCCGGTCCGCGGATCGACGATCTCGACAGCGTTCTGCACGAGATTCACAAACACCTGTCGGAACTGATCGACATCGACGAAGACCGACGGAAGATTGTCGGGCACGGCGGCGACCACCTCAATCGAAGGAGATGGCTTGATCACTACCGCGATGGCATCGGCAATCAGCCGCTGGATGGAAGTGGGAACGCGGAAGACCGGCCGCTCGCGGGCGAAGTCGAGCAGATCGCCGATGATCCTCGCGCAGCGATCGATCTCGTCGTTGATGATCGCCGACATCTCACCGATGCGGGGATCGCGCTGATCGAGTTTTTCGGCGCCGACTTTCATCTCGATGTAGAACCAGGCGTTGCGGATTGCGCCTAACGGATTGCGAAGCTCGTGGCTCATGGCCGCCGCGAGGTGGCCGATGGCCGCCAGCTTCTCGGTGCGCACAAGCCGGTCCTGCGCATCTCGCAATTCGCTCAGCGCGTCCTGAGCCAGGATCGCCATCCGGGATGCGTCGGCTTCGCGCTGCTGGAGTTGCTCCAGGGTGGTGAGCAGATTCTGTTGCCGCTCGCGAAGCATTCGGTTCTGCTCGCTGATGTGCAGTTGCAGCCGCCGCTGCTCCGTGAGGATTTTTTCGACGCGCCCCTCATCGTTGGGGTCGTAGGAAAACGTCGACATGCAGGCACATCATAATCGGAGGGCGCTACCCGCATGTCGGAGAGCAAGGTCCGCAGCCGGCTGCACCAGTTTCTGCAGAGCTGGGCTGAGATCGGGCCCCCACATCTGATCCTCTGGCTCGACATCGATAATCGTCGTCTGCTCCGGGAGCAGATGGTGAAACTCGCAGAGAACCAGAAGCGTTTCGAGACTGACGCAGCCCATCACCGCATCCCCGATGTGAGCGTGCACTTCTTCCGCCGTGGGCGATGAGTAGCGCATCGGGCGTTCGTAAATGACTCCCCGTTCCCTGCCCGCTGCACGCGATGTCACGAAGACGACCCGTGCATACAGTCCCTCGGCAATCAACTGAGAAGCAGCGATGGGACTGAAACTGAGATCGAGAGCCGTGACGCCCTCGATTTCCCATCCTGCCAGATGCCGCACGATGTGAGATCCGAACGCCAGGTCGCGCATCCAGGGCTGGCCAATGCCGGCAATCAAACCACGGCCTGCGTCATTCATCGGCTGAGCACGCGCAGCTGGTGACGTCGCGGGTGATCGTCCGGACGCCGTCGTACATGTGCACCGCGCAGGGCATGCACGGATCGAAGCTGCGGATCGCGCGCATCACGTCGATGCCCCGGATGGCCTCGTCGCCGGAAATGTCTTCGAGAATCGGCGTAGCCAGCGCGGCCTCCTCGTACGGGCCGGGAACTCCCCACGGATCTCGCGGCGAGGCGTTGAAGGAGGAAGGCGTCACGATCTGATAGTTCTTCACGACGCGGCCTTCGATGGTGATCCAGTGCGCGAGTGCGCCGCGAGCGGCTTCCCAGAACCCGACACCGATGCCGCGCTCCGGAACGACGCTCCGATTCCACACTTTGCGTTCTCCGCGACGCAGCAGCGTGATGCCGTGCTGCGTGTCGCGCATGCACTGCAGCCACGTGATTCCCAGCGAGTAAGCGCGAGCGAGGTTGCGTTCGATGGCGTTCACAGTTGATGGCCGGCGCCAGTGAAACGTCGCTTCGGGTAGAGACTCACCTGGAGGAAGGACGAAGTCGAATCCGTCGCCGGAAGGCTGCATGACTGAGCCCCACGACTTGCCGCCGATCGCGATCATCCAGTTGCGCGCGATGGGTCCCGCTTCGACGACTTCGCGATCCCAGCGCGGAGCGGTGGCCCAGGTGTAGCGCTCCTGCCAGTTCTGTCCTTCCGGTTTGGGAATCGTCTCTTTGTTCCAGGGATGGAAAGGGCTCAGCGGATTGCCGGCCGGATCGGCGGGCATGAGATCGCCGGCCCACTTTTCGTAGAACGCATGGTCGACAAACTCCTCGATTCCCAGATTGATGGCGGAGAGCTGCGTCGTGCGGAGCTCACCATCGATGATCACGCCGGGGGAAATGGCGCGGGCGCCTGCCCATTGATCCATGGTGGCGAACTGTCCGTCGTACAGATCGACATCGTCGTAGCGCCCGAAGCAGATGAGATTCGCCCGCCGCTCCCCCACCCGATCGTATTCGGGGCGCTGCTGCCGAAAGAAGTGCATCAGATCGTCATAGACATGGATCAGCAGTTTGATCCAGTCGACCATCGCATGGAGATCCGCTTCCACGGACCGAAGCTTCTGCTCGTCCATCAGGACCGAAATGCCGCCCGGCACGAGCGTGGACGGATGGGGATAGCTTCCGACCATGGTGCGGACGATGTGCATCGGCACGCGGGCGCGGGCGAATGTTGCGAGATACAGCTCGCCTTCCAGCGGATTGAGCGCGCGCATCAAGTCGCCGATCGTTTCGAACCGATGGACCTCCCGCCCTGGCGCCTTCGTCGTTTCGGCCGCGGACCAGAGCCGCCGATCCGTTTTCCGAACGACGGCCTCCGAGTAGTCGGGACCCGCCAGTAAGCACATGTGCAGCATGTGATCGTAAAAAAACTCTGCAGCCTGAGCGATGTTGCGAGTCAGGATTCCGAGGGGCGGCGGCGAAACCGGAAGGGCCATGTCGAGGGCCATCGAGGAAGTGGACGAGTGAACGCCGCCGCACACGCCGCAGGCCCGGCTGGACAGATCCATGGCATCGAGCGGATCGCGTCCGCGCAGGACGACCTCGTATCCGCGAAACGCCGCGGCGCTCGCGCGTGCGTCGACCACGCGGCGCGCGCCGAGGTCGACGGTCGCGTAGAAATCCATGGAGCCTGCGATCCGCGTAACCGGCGCGACGTGCAGCCGCTTCAGATGAGCGCCGGCGGGCGGCTCGGTCGCGGCAAACGATGGAGGATGGCCGGCGCTGTCCCATCCGG